>JBGPBG010000071.1:0-4696 GCA_041481105.1 Candidatus Aenigmatarchaeota archaeon | reverse complement strand
CAGGTTCATTGTAACATTTACATAGCTCCCGTTCGGAAGCAGCATGTGGGCCCAGACAGAGGATATGTTTATGTCATCCGTGGCTTTTGCCGTTATGTTCGTGTAATTAAGGTTGGCCTCTATGCTGGAATTCGGGATTATTGACATGTTGCTTATGGTGGGAGGCGTGACGTCCTTCACAGTTAGAAGTGCTGTGACAGAAGATACACCGGCTGCTATGTTCCTGCCAAGGTTGCTGGTTATGTTGCACATGAACGTTACGTTGCCTTTCTGGATGGGCGTGAACGTGTGATTGATATAGCCTGATAAATTGGTCGTGAAATTGTTTATGAAGATGAAAGGTGGTGTGTAGTAGTAGTAAATGTTTACATCATAGCTATCTATTCCTGCGCCCGATTCCTGGTATACCACGCGGCATAATACATCAAACGGTTGGGGATATGGGAGCTCACTGTAATTTGCAGGTGATGTCCACTCGACATTGGCTGTGGCTGTTATTTTTATCATCACGTAACTCTGGGCTGGGGTGTAGTAGACTTTTGTTGCATTGCATGTTATGTTTCTGTCGCCTGCACTCTGGCTTATCAGGGGATAGTTCGCATAATACTGCACGGATGCTATAAGTGATGTTTCATTATACCACCTGACAACAGAGCCTGATACTATGTTGCCGGCTTCATCCGTTATGTTTGCATTAAGGTCTACTTGTCCTGACTGTGAGTAAAAGCTCCCATTTGCAGGAGAGGTTATGTTAAGCATTAGGACTCCCTTTACTTCAACGTAAGTGGTGCTTGTCGAGGAGTCCTCATTCCCTGTTTTGGTGGCGTTTATGTAGATAGTGTAGTTGTTTGGAACCGAATCATTTGCAGGGTTGTAATTTATTCCGCACCATCCTGTGGAGTTTGTTGTGCAGTTGCCTAGAAGGCCTGTCAAGTTGTAGAAGAATACGCTTGAATTGTCTGCTCCCGGCCCAGGAACATTGGCATCCTTTATGTGAACGGTTATGTTTGTTTCGTGAGGAGTGTAGCTGTCATTCCTGAATATGCTGTAATTTCCTACTATTATCTGGTCTAATATGAGTTGTCTGCGGATGCTTATTATGCTCTCCATCTGGCTTACCGAGGTGTTGTAATACAGAACGCTGTTATCAGAGATATTGCATTTTATGGTATAGTTCCCTGCGCTCTCACTGGATGTCCCCCAGAGCCATTCCGCATTGCCCTCGCTGTTGGTATCCTGGCTTGTTTGGTAAGTGTCGTTTTTGTAGAATGACACGTTGTAGCTCTCAATCGTCTGGTTGCTGTTTGCATCCCTTATGTTGCACCTTATCGTTATGGATGTTCCTGCCTGGTATTCCGACCAGTTAGAAGGAATTATGCTGTATGCCTTGCTCCATCCGTAAAAATTCAGGCTCGGCGTGCTTGTGCCGTTGTCATAATACTGCCTGCTGGAGTTAACATACGTGATATTTGGACCACGCACATAAAGATTCGGGACTCTCCATGTCGTGTTATAATAGCCGTCCTGCCAGCCTGTTGTTGTGTTCATAAGTTTCTGGCTGGCATTGAACCATCTCACAGTTGCATCTGTTATGTTCTCGTTGGAGCAGTCAGACCATACAGTTGCATTCAGTATTATTGTGGTATTCCTATTGACAACACTGTTGTTTTGCGGTTGCGTCTGATTAACATAAAGCTGGCCTATTACTGTGAAATCGTTTTGCGTGCTGGTATTAAGCGACTGGTAGCAGCCATCCTGTGTCCCTCCAATCCATCTCTGCCACCCCACAGAAGAGCTACAGTTGGGATTGTAGTAGATATAGCAGTAGCCGCTGTTTGCAGTGGTGCAGTTGTACTCCAGCGTGTAGTTGGGATAGTTCTCGCTTATCCATATCTTGCCAAGCGTTCCATTGGGATATGTCCCCAAGTCGGTGTCCGTTACCCTGAATTTAAAGAGTGCTTCCTGGCTTCCCACTCTCCTGATGGTGGTGTTGCTGTCGCTGTTGAAGAAAACAGTTACATTATCAACCTCTAGCGAGAAGTTTGCAGGAGCTGCCTCATCCGAAAAGTTGTATTCATCAACTGTCCTGAACTTGTACTGGTTGAGACCCATATCTGCGCAGGTGAAATTGTTTATGAAGTATACCCACTGCCCGGTGCGCTGGTCAAGCCATGTCTGGTTTATGAGAGACCAGTTCTCCCAGTCGTCTTTTGTTGAGTTGTACCATCTCTTCCACAAGGTTATGTTGTTGTAATTGAGGTCCGTGTCAGATACTCTCACGCCAAACCTGTATTTCTCGCCCCAGCCCCATCCAGTTGTCACAGGATTGAGTGACTGCCCAAGTATTACAGGAGAGACTGCAATGAAAAGGGCATTTGGCTTGTATGTGTTATTGTTTGAATAGTACGGACTCTTGCTGACCAGGTAGTTTATGCTATACCAGCCGGTGTTTTTATCTGTATCCAGCCATGTGTAGTTGTACCAACCCCCTCCCTCTGACCACTGCCCGCTTGTGTTGTACTGGGCTGTATTAGACCTGTTATATTGGTTTGGCGGCTGGGCTATGCTGTAGGTTACAGAAACACTTTCTACCGGATAGCAGTCGTCCGTAACAGTTCCTCTTATGGGTATGGGTGCCCCGAAAAGATAGCCTCCTCCTGTTGGGGTTACAAGCGTAGGATTCAGATTGGATTTTATTATAACATAGAATTCCTGTGATTCATTATACTTGAAATGGCTGTCGTTATATATCCCTCCCACTGCTCCTTTCCATTTGTGAAGGCCGACTGTATAATTGCATTTAGAAGGCTCAGGTGCGCTTGTGGGAAAATCGTAATTTATGTAGTTGTCACCTTCTACTGTGGTGTTGGATACTGTCCAGAACCCTACATCCCATGTGGAGGTGCTTGTTCCGTTCTTGGTTATCCAGAAAGTTGAATTAACATTGCCTCCTGTGGATGTGTTCCTGTCAGTGTCCCAAAGCTTCAGGCTGAGGAGAACGCTTTCTGATGTATTTCTCCAGAAGCTGCTGCCGTTTCCCGCTGCAAGTATGAGAATCGCATCATCTTTCTCTATCGTGAAGTTTATAGGGGTGGTGTTGCCTGAAAGGCTTCTGTTGTCTGAAGATTCAAAGTAGAAGTGCCATGTTCCTATGTTGTTCCAGTTGGGCTGGGACCAAGAAAGCGTGACAGTCTGGTTTACAGCGCCCTGAACTGTACTGGAGTTTGCTGATATCCATGAGGAATCCGTGTACTTCTTTACATAGAGGTATACATTATTCGTGTCCATATCCTCATCCGTTACATTCACTGTGAAATAGAAAGTCTCACCCCATCCGCCAGGATCTGTAAGAGGAGCGGGGTTGCTTAGAACAGGTTTGGTTTTGATGAAAAAGTGATTGAATCCTTTGAATGAATAGTTGTTGTAGTAGCTCTTTGAGGCGTTCACTGTTGTGTGATAATACTGCGCCAGCATGCCTGTCGTATTCCTTGTGCAGCTGTAATAGCCTCCCGTGTCGTTCTGTGTCGGGGAGCAGTAGTAGTTAGTCGCATTGTCCTGGTTAAGGAACTGGAAGGTTGCGTTCACATCCGGCCTGGCCAGATTGCAGTCATCCTTCACGTATCCCTGGACTGTTGCGTTCTCTACTTCCCTCTCGACATTCGTTCCATAAGGCGGGGAAGTGATGCTTGAAACAAGGCTGCCGTATATCGTCACGTTATATGTCTGCGAAAGGTTGACGCTGTCATAGCAGTAATCCGTTAATCCGGCATACCATTTCTGGATTCCAGGATTATAGACAGGGATATCGCAGCCTGGGGCAAAATAATAGTTTGAATAGCCGGTGCTGTTGGCTGGCGTGACATTGCCTAAGTCATAGGCAGACCCGTTGTAGGTTACCCAGAAGGTTATGTTCGTTCCTGTCACCACGGTCTGGTTCCTTGTTGTGTCATTGGTGTAAATGATCATCAGTTTGCTCTGGCTCCTGTCGCTTGTCCTGTTCACGATGGAGCCGTTCCCGAAGATGTAGAAAATTGTTGCATTATTCACGGTTATGTTTGGCCCGCTTGTATTTGTTGTATAGACTGTGTTCGTACCGTCATTGAGCCTGAAATAGAAGATGTTGTCAGTTCCCAAATCAGAACAGCCGAAATTCGCCACGCTCAGTGAGCAATTGGCGCGCCCCCCATAGATTATTGTGCTGTTCTTCATCGTCCATGATGTCCCGTTGTTTGTGGAAACGTAAAGCTCGCATGTTACATTGTCCTGCTGCTGGTCCCAAATACTCACATTATATGTGAATATTCTTCCCCACTGGCCGCTTTGGGGGCTGACCGTCACATTGCTCCATTGGGGAGGCGTATTATTCAGATAGACCCAATCCTGCCATATTGTTGAATTTGAATAATAGAAATTCTTGGTTGAGTTGACCCTTATGTCCCACCAGCCACCCATGTGTAAAGTGGTATCCCAAGAATAGTTGTACCATCCCGTGCCTTCATTGCCTGGAGTATATGATTCCCAGTTGTTTGCAGGCGAGCCAAAACCCAGGCTTTCGGAAGAATCGTTTATAAGCTCACCACAATCTCCGGTAACATTGAACCTGACAAATAATGGATTCCCTACGAGTGTATTGTTCCCGTAAAGCGGAACCTGAAGGTAGTTCTTCAACTGGCCTGTTATGCTCATATTTGTGTTT
>JBGPBG010000070.1:0-4714 GCA_041481105.1 Candidatus Aenigmatarchaeota archaeon | reverse complement strand
CAGGCCCGTATTTGGTCTCCACCTTCCGGATGTCAATCAGGGATTTCGTGTTCATCTGTATATCCGTAAGCACGTTGCCTGCTATGGCTTCCTTGAAGTCAGCCAGCACCTGGGAGCACATGATTATGCTTATTCCCCACTTCCTGAACTCCCTGCATGCCTGCTCGAGCGAGATGTATCCTCCTATGCCTCCGTATTTTTCAAGCAGCCTGTGCACCTCGTCAAAGACCATTATCATCTTGAGCTTGGTGGATTCCTCCCATCCGGTCTTGAATATCGCGTTTATTATGTTCTTAACAGCTACATCGTATTCTCCCGGACCGAGCTTGTTCATTGTGAAAACTGTGATCTCGCCTGGGTTCATGTATTTCTTGAAGTCTATTATTACGTGCGGGTCTGTTATCTCGAATATCATTCCTTTGTATGGCTTGGTGTAGCGGACGTCCATCCCGAACTGTCTGTAGTAGCGAAGGAGATTCTCGTCTTCGCACTGCTTCACGAAGCCTGTCCACTGCGCGGTCGGGTCGAAAACCACCACGGGAATCTTCTTGTCCAGGGCCTCTTCCACGAAGACAGACGCGCTCACGCTCTTGCCAGCTCCCGTGGAGCCTGCGATGAGGACGTGGGTGGTAAGGTCGTTCGGGTTGAACCAGGCTTTCTTCTCGGTTTCCGCTATCCTGCCTATCCAGAATGCGTCTTCGTTCTGCTGGGGGATTTTGGTGTAGTTCACTGGGAAAAGGTATCTGGATTTCTTCATCTTCCATCTGTTGTACCTTCTTCTCTCATAGAAGGCCATGGTCACGATGGCTCCTACTATAACGAACCAGGAAACGAACTGCCCAAACGGGCTTGCCCAAAAGATCTGCGAAACCTCGAACGTTTCGATGTCCCTGACGAACCTGTGATCGAATGAAGCGACAGCTTCAAGGTAGTACTGCCCTACAGGGATATCCACATCCTTCAGATCCATTACCTTGTTGAATGTGTAGGATTCGCCTGTTGCCAGGCTGAAGTTCAGCGTCTCATTCTCCTGCTTTATTATCTCCTCTGAAATGGCATTCCTTACTGTGTAAACCATGCCAAGTGTGACGTTTGCACCAAAGCCGACATTGCGGATTTCCACAGTGTATTTGAGCTCCCCGTTTGGCTGTATGCTTTTTGTGAGAAGGGTTAGCACAAGGTTCAGCTGGCTCTTCCCCTCAAGGCCTATTATCATTGTTACAGGAATGTCCTTTGTCTTGCCTCTTGCAGACACTGTTATGGTTCCTGTGTATGTGCCTGTCTCTATTGTCTCGGGCACTGTCACATATATGTTGAATGTCTCTGTCTTGTTGCTTCCTATGTCCACGGAAGTCTTCTCGAGGGTGAAGTATTTGTCAAGGCCGGAAACAGAGATGTCTGCTGTCACCGTGCTGTTCAGCCTGTTGGTAAGCGAGAATGGGTATGTGGCCTTGTCCCCCGGCCTGAGGCGGATATTCGTGATTCCTGTCTTGATAATCAGCGGGAATTCCAGCTCTGCGGGGCAATCCTTGGGGCAGTTCTGGCTGTTCTCCCCTGTTTCGCACTTCCCGTTACCGCACACAGGCTGCGCGGTTCCCCCGCCTCCTGTGGATGGCGTTCCTCCGCCGCTTGGAGGCGGCTGCTGCTGAGACTGGCCGCATATGTTCCCGTTGCACCACTCCGCTATTGCGTAAGCGGTGGATGGTGTTGCAGTGAAGCTGAATGTACCGCCTGCCGGAACAAGGGACTCATTGAAAAGGGAGAATGTGCCCCCCGCATCAGAACATGTCCTTGCAAAGAAGTTCCAGTTCGAACACCTGAACACCCTGAGATTGTTCTCATTCAGGTCTGTTATTGATGGCAGGGCTATGTCGCGTGCGCTGCTATAATCTATCGTGATTGAGGCGTTTGAATAGGAAAGGTTCGGGGTCTCGATAGCAAAAGCCATTATCCTGTGCCAAGCAGTGTTCGGAAGGCTGATTCTTGTGATGTTTGGAGAGGTCAAATTCGGATAGTTGTCGAACCTGAAGGCTCCACTCACGTTCGTGGCCGGGCTGCCGTACTCACTGATGGCAGAGGTGGTGGTGTTCACGCCATAAAGGGTTATTGTGTGGCTGGATAGCGAGAGCCGCACATCATAAACCCTGTCATGCACGCTCCAGTTGTAGGAGGATTGGGAGGAATTTGTGGAGAACTGGTGGATTATGGTGGAGGAGCCCGGCCTGTAGAACGTGAAGTTCGCGCTCAGATTTGCGGAGTTCGGGTCAGTGAAAAGGCCCGAGATTGTGAAGGGTTTGTAGACGTCAAACCATCCCTTTGTGGAGTTCGTGTAGCCATAGCTGTCATTAGCGAAAACATATATGTCATAATCGCCCACAGCGTTGGGGTTGGAAAAGTTGAACGTGTAGAGAGAGCTTGTGTTTACCGGGCTTCCCACCGTTGCATTTGTGCCGTTGGGCTGGGTTATAACAAGCCATGAGGAGTTCACCAGGGTGTTGTCTGTTATTGTTGCGTTTATGAGTATGTAAGGGGCGCTGCTGTAGTAGTTTACAGGGCTGATGGATATGTTGGAAATTTGGGGAGGGGTTGTGTCCTGGTACCTCACAGCATTCGTTTCCTGATCGGACACATTCCCTCCTTGCTGTATGTCAATGCCTGTCACTGTGAGGGTATTGTATATGGGATTGCCTGTTATATTTGGAGCTGTGCAGTTCATGTCCCAGAACTCAGTGGAGGGATTGTAAGATGACTGCATGTCACCGCATGCCTGTCCGCCCACAGTAGCAGTCCAGTTCATGCCGGAGGTGGCTGGCAGACCGCTCCTGGTCGCATTAGCGGTTATGTTTATCCTGTCACCCGCGCTTATAGCTGATGTGGGGCTTGTCTGGTTGGGGGAGATGATATCTACGTTGGTTTCTATGACGCTGAGGTTGACAGAAATGCTCATGCTGTGGGGGAATGCCCCTGAATCCTGGTTGGTAATTGTTACATTAGCTGACCAGTAGCCTGGAGTGTAACTGCTGCCTGACTTGTTGTGGTAAACGTAAACGTATCCAGTGGAAAGGCCTGTCATATTCAGGGAGGATTTGTCTGTTTTTACGTAGGAGGAGCCTGTAACGCTTACGGAGAACGAATAATTCTGGTTCTTGTTGTTCGTGACTGTTATGGTTCCTATGCTATCATTGCTTGCATTCATGCCTATTGTTTTTGAAAGATTTGCGGGGCTTGAATCCCAGTCAGGAGGGGTCACGTTTATGAGCATGGGAAGAGAATCCCAGCATTCGGACGCCGGGGAGCAGGAGGAGCCTGTGGCATTTGCTATCAGGGTTGTCATGTAAACCCCCTCTGTCGCATTCACCGGGATTGAAAGGTTTATGAGTGTGGTGTTGGTTCCAGCCTTGGGGATGGAGGATATGGTGGATGGTGTATAGGTTATCCATCCTGATATCGCGGAAGCGTTTCCTCCGGAGAGGGAAAACGTAACGAGGGAGAGAGGCGTGTTGCCGTAAGCCTCCACGGTGAAGTTTCCTGCTGTCTTGGAATCTCCCCTGACTATGCTCATGTTTAGCTGTGCCTGGGTTATGTTAAGGGCTGTGTGATTCTCTACCGTGACGGAAGTCTGGTTGGTTGCGTTCCCTTGGGTTGAGTCCGCGTTTGACCATGCTGCTGTTATGTTTATTGTCTGGGGCGAAACGAGAGCGGACTGTGATACATCAGCCTGAAGGGATGAAGAACAGCTGGAGCCTTCCATTAAAGTGGGGCAGTTCATTGGCTGGACAAAGATTCCGGCAGGCGAGGATATGCTTATCACGGGGCTGAACATGCTGCCGTTTCCTGTGTTGTTCACGGTCACGTTAAGGTAGAAAGTGTAGTTGGACTCCCTTGTTATGCCGGTTGTTGTCTGCGCAAGAGGGGAGAGCGAAACATTGGCCGTGGTGTTGCCGCTTATTACATCCACTGTCATGCTTGCCCCGTTGTTTGAGGTTATGTTATAGTACGTGTTAGGCTCATATATTGTATCTGATATGTTGCATGAGATGTTGTAGTTTCCCTTGCCTGTGGAGTTGCGGAATACCGCGTAACCGGATGCGTTTGTCATGTTCGAGCCCATGTAGCTGCCGTTCATGAAAAAGCTCACGTTGTAGTTGTGTATCCCCTGGGACGTGTTCAGGTCCAGGGTGATGCAATAGTAATCTATGGTTGCGTTGGACATGCACTGGAACGTCTGGTTGTATGTGCAGTATCCCGAGCTCAGGTTAATCATGGAGACGTTGCTCCATCCGAACAGGTAGACTGAAACGACGCTGAAGTTCTGGACATGGTTCTGGCCGGAGGAATTCGCGAGCAGTCTTCGCATTCCCAGAGTCTCATTCACGGGGACTTGCCAGCTGGCATTGCCTGAGCCTATGGCAGTCTGGCTGGCCAGGATTCTCCTTGGACTGTAGCCGGAATCCATGGAGGTGCAGTTGCCTGACGAGTCCGCGATGCAGATGTAGTCTACGTAAAGGTACCTGTAGCTTCCGTCTTTTCCGGTGGAATTGATCGCAAGGCTTATATTGGCAGCGTTCTGGAATGATGTGTTGTAGCAAAGGGTTTCAGTCCACGCCTCGGGCTGTGTTGAGAGGTTACAAACGCCCGAGCCTGCTGAGAGCCTTATCTGGTTGGAAGTCATGTTCACGGGCTTGTACCGGATTTTTATGTAGCTGGAGTTTAT
>JBGPBG010000069.1:0-4747 GCA_041481105.1 Candidatus Aenigmatarchaeota archaeon | reverse complement strand
TCATACTCACGCCGGAGTTCGCTGCAGTCGAGCGTGCATAAAGCGGATGGGGTTTTTGTTATCCCCTCCAATCCTTTCTTTTTGTTTACTCAGTTGCGCATGCTGCTGTTACAAGAAGCCTATTCTAAACATTTCTTTAGGGTTTGCAAGGAGTTTCATGAAGCTCTGGAAAGACCCCGCAAGGCAGCCGCATTCGGAGCAGTCTGCATTGGAAGCGAAGCAGCGCCTCCTTTTCCAGGAGACGTCAAAATGAAGCGCATTGTCTCCCCAGTAGCAATAATCCGAGTGATCAGGATATTCGTACCATCTTATCATGGACTCGCTCAGAAGAAAATGCTTTGGGTATAGCGATTTGACCCGCCTCATCTCGCTGATTATGCCTTTCCTCTCCTGGTTATTTATCGTAAGATGGTTTATACTATCAATTGGATGCATGGCGTGTGCAAATATGTTGCATACCACCCCTCCGAAGCCGTTCTCTTTCGCTACCCCCACGACATCCTCCAGCCCTTTATAGTTGTCCTTTGTCAGGGTCATGTTTATGACTACGCGCCTGTCCCCCGAATAGTTATTTATCACCTTTGAAAAAACCCCGTTCCCCCGTATGGAATCATTTGTTTCCTGGGAGCCGTCCAGCGAGACGAACAGCCTGTGGTTGAATTCTTCCGGTATTTTTATGGTCCCGTTAGTGATGACATAAACCAGTGGGAACATACTGTCCGCTAGCATAAGGACATCCTTTCGCAGTGCGGGCTCCCCTCCCATCAGCAAGATGAATCTTACTCCATTTTTATGAAGTTCCTTGAATCTTTGCTCCCAGACATCTATAGGAACCTCCTCTTTCTCGAACTCACTCTTGCCGTGGAAATGATAGCAGTGCCTGCACCTGAGGTTGCAGTTGTCAGTCACATCAACCTCTGCGCTGTGTTTCGTTCCGAGAAGGAGCCTCTTGGATTCCAGCCAGAGAAGGTAAGGAATGGCATAAGATTTTCTCATAATAAGATAATGGCGCGCAATGCATAAATCAGCGTAACCTGATAGCCTCTAGGTTCTTTGGCGCAAGCGTCTCGGCCCTGAATATCTTGTGCAGGTCCCGCGCGAAATCCGTGGTCTTGTGCTGCTCCCCGTGGTTCACGATTATCCTTTCGGGACGGGAGCCGAGCTTGTGCATGTAGCTGAGCAGCTGGTTCCTGTCAGAGTGGCCGGACAGGCCCTCGATTGTCTGGACTTCCATCTCCATGTTTATCACGCTGGTCTTGCCTGTCGGGGAGCGGACAGGTATCTCTTTCCACCCTTTCTGCAGTCTCCTCCCAAGCGTCCCCTCTGCCTGGTATCCCACGAACATGAGCGTGTTCTTCCTGTCAGGAGCGAGCCCCTTCAGGTATTCCATTGCAGGCCCTCCCACGAGCATCCCCGAGGTGGCGATTATCACCCCGGGCTCGCCTGAGTCTATGACAGCGTTCCTCTCCCTGGGAGCCACGTACTTGAATACGTCCGAGAGGAACGGGTTCTTGCCGTGATGGAATATCTCCCTCTGGAGGCGCTGGGACAAATATTCCGGATATGCCGTATGGATTGCAGTGGCGTCCCAGAGCATGCCTTCTATATAAACAGGATAATCAAATTTCATGCCTCCGAGTATTGCCATGATCTCCTGGGCCCTCCCCACTGCGAAAGAGGGCATGAGGACCTTCCCGCCCTTCTTCATGGTCTCGTCTATGACCCTGAGGAGGTTCATGTCAGCCTCCTTCATGGACGGCATGAAATCGTTCTGGGCTCCGTAAGTGGATTCGATTATCAGGGTCTCCACTCTCTGGAAATCCGTGAACGCCGGATCAAAAAGCCTAGAGGGCCCGAACTTCAGGTCGCCGGTATAGAGAATGTTGTGGAGGCCATCTCCAACGTGCAGGTGCACGAGGGAGGAGCCGAGCAAGTGGCCTGCAGGCTGGAAGGTGAGGCGGATGTTCCTGGCTATGTCTGAAACCTCCCCGTAGTCCAGCACGACAGAGTGCTTTACAGCCTTCTCAATCGCTTTCTTCGAATAGTTCACCTGCTTGCCCTCCTTCTGGCACACATCTATATAGTCAAGGCACAGCAGGACCATCAGATCGCGAGTGGGAGCCGTGCAGTAAAGAGGACCTGTATAGCCTGCCTCATAAATGTGGGGTATGTACCCACAGTGGTCAAGGTGCGCGTGCGAGAGGACAATAGCATCCAGCTTCTCTAGGGAGAACTCGGGCGCATTCAGGTACGGGAACTGATCGGATGCGACGTCAATCCCGCAGTCCACAAGCACGCTCGAGAGCGAGGTCTGGACAAGCATGCAGCTCCTCCCGACCTGCCTGAACCCTCCCAGCGTCGAGAGGCGCACCCACTCCTTGTTCCTGTCATAGCCTGGCTCAGGATTCTGGTTTATCTTCTGGCCGATCATGTTCAGGAACTTCTTGCGGTAGTCCAGTTCCGAGTGAAGCAGGTTCCGGACAGCCCTTACCACATCAGATTTTATGGCAGGAGCGCGCTCTATCTTGGGGAGCCACAAAGTCTCGTTCTTTATCTTCTTGAAGGTCTCCCCACCCTTTCCTATTATGAGGCCTGGCTTTTGCGCCTCTATCACAACCTTCCCCAGTTCAGGCTCGAAATAAATCTCCACTATACCCGCTCCCTCAGGAACAATCTCATGTATCATTTTCTTTGTTTTCTCAGGGTCGGAGCATATTGAGATGTCAGGCCTTATCTCCACCCGCTTCTTCAGCTCCTTTACGAGCTCCTTTACGGAGGATTCGCTGTTGCAGAAGAAGTCCTTGTTCTTGGTATACATCACTATCTCAGAGCCCTCAAACTTGACTTCAGATATCTTCGCGTCAGCAGGAAGCTTCTCCTGCATTTCCTTCAGAATGCTCATTTAATCACTCTCTAAATCGTTGAACTTGCCAAAATTCGTCCATTCCAAAACCGTGTGCAGCAAAAATGCCGTGAACATGAGATTCAGTACGAAAAATCTACTGGCCAACCAGCTTTTTTATTTCCTCATCAGAAAGCTCGTGCACTCCCCTGCCGTCCACAATCGTTATGTCAATCCCGCTCCCGCCGGAAGCGATATCCCTCTTTATTGCAGAATTTATTGACGCTGCAACAAGCTTCTTTGCATCTTCCACATTCATTCCCTTTTTGTATCTGTCTTCCAGAACCCCCAAAGCAATGGGAGAGCCGGAACCAGTCGAGAAGTATTCCTTCTCTTCTAATACAGAGCCGTCCGCCCCTAAGCTGTAAACCCTCGGCTCATCATCATAACCGCCAATAAGGAGCTGCACGTAATACGGGTAGAACCTTCTTGCATAAAGTATGTTCGCTATGAGGTATGAGGCAGCCTTCACGCTTATCCTCCTCTCCTCATTTAGCCTGTAAAGCTTGAGCTCGGCCTTTATGTACCTTTCAAGGGCCTGCGCATCTCCCACGAGGCCAGCTATTGTCATGGCTATGTGCTCATCCACTGGAAGGATCTTGTGGGTAGTTTTGCTGGCCACGAGATAGCCCATGGTGGCCTTCCTCTCTGCTCCAAGGACCACCGCGCCATTGCAGACAAGCCCGACAGTGGTAGTCCCTGACTTTAGCTTTTCAATCTTCTGTTCGTCCATATAGAACCAGCTTGAATCTTTTTTTAATCATAGGCAAGGGGATTTATAAAGGTTTTTGACGGGTTTTTTGGGCAATGTTACCCGAAAATTATCACCTTTGAAGTAACAGTAAGCATTATGAATAGCACGTACATGAGCACGAAAATCAGGCCCTCCTTATTCCCTATCCCGCCATGCTTGACCAGGCTGTAGAACAGGAAGGAATTGGCGGCTATTATGAAGGCCAGCGGGATTGTATAGAGGGAGGACTGTATGTTTGCGGGGGAGATGGCGAGCGAGAGGCCAAGGATGAGGGTGAGGTTTATAACAGTGGACCCGAGTATGTCCCCTATGGCAAGTGAGAACTGGCCCTTCCTTATTGCCGTGAAATCCAGCGCAAGCTCAGGCAGGGTGGTCCCGAAAGCCACAAGCGTCATGCCTATAAGCGCCTCAGAGACCCCGATTCCCAGTGCAATCTCCGAGGCGGAAGAGACAACGAACTGCGCGCTTACTATGGTGACGAAAAGCCCCACAAAGAACAGGATAAAGGCCCCCCGCCACTGCTTTCTTGTAATGCCATCCTTCACGTTCAGCTTGAACTTTGTCTTGAGCGTGAAAAACACGTACAGGAAGAAAATGACAACGAGGATAATGCCTTCATAAATCCCCACGAACTCCTGGGAAAGTATGAGCGCGGGGACTATGCTTATCAGGAGCAGCAGCTCTGTGCTGTCAAGCATGTGCTTCCTCTCTACATCCACCCTCCTCACAAGAGTGGCTATGCCCAGCACAAGGCATATGTTCGCGATGGAGGAGCCGAGCGCGTCTCCGATGGCAAGCGCGCTCTTGTGCGCAAAGGAAGCGCTCACGACCACCATGAAATCAGGGGCAGCCACAGCAAGGGCTATTAATATGAATCCGATGGAAAGCTGGGAAAGGCCAGTGTACTCGGTTATGATCAGCGAGGCGTCTATAACAACCTTGGAGGCCTTTGCCAGTATGAAAAGCGCTGCAAAGCATATGACGAGCTCTACTATCAAGTTTATAATTATTGGGAGAGGCGGGATAAATAGCGTGGAGGAAATTGTTTATTCAAATGATATAACAGAAACAGCATATACGACTATTCCGAT
>JBGPBG010000068.1:0-4806 GCA_041481105.1 Candidatus Aenigmatarchaeota archaeon | reverse complement strand
TGCCTATTTTTTTACACATCCGAATATGAATTTGATTGAAATTCTCGAGAATTGACTCCCGCTCTTGTGGCCCTGCTTTATCGTAGTTTTTACTAATAATGTCCCTGAACATGTAGTAATTTCTCGTGTCGCTTTCAATTCTCTTCTTGTTTCCTTGATGGTATGTTACCATATTTACCACTCATTAATGGTTACTTTATCCCTTTATAAAGCTTCTCTTAGGGAAATCTCACTTCCCTCTTTTGCCTTGTCCAAATCCTTATTAAAGCATTTGTCCTGAAGGGAAGTTTTTTTGCCGTTCCTATAGAAGTTTTTTTGCCGTTCCTATATGCAAATCCCTCAAAATCGCTATCTATTGACCCAATCGTGTCTCCGCAGGCGTTTCCACACCATAAGGGGTCAAATTTCAGGGAACACTCACTCTAGTGTCTAAAGAATATTCTACAAAATATATTATATAAAGAATATTTAATTAGATATAATATAAAATAGGTAGATTAAAATAGTATATATTTTATAGATTCATTCAGAAATAACTAAAATATTATATATTATTTATAAGCTATATTTTGAATGCTTTCTCTATAAGATCCCGTATGCGTTCGGTGCCAAGATGCAGGTAGATGGTAGTGGTTTCTATATTCTCATGTCCCAGGACTTGCTGTATTGCATTCAATGGTATACCCCGGTTCTGCAGATGCGTCGCATAGCTGTGCCTTAATGTATGCGGATGTATCTCTTCAGGCTTGCGTATGCCTGCCTCTATAGCGTATTTCTTCACGATTCTGCGTATGTGGCGATCGCTTATCATGCTATCGATTCCACGGCCCATTATAAGCAGCCCCTTTGTGCGCTTTCCCGTCCAGCTCCTGATTTCCGCAGCAAATTCCTTTGACGGAATCGGTACATACCGATCCTTATTTCCCTTGCCCTGCACGACTTTCAAAGTCCTGTTTATAAAATCGATATCATCCACCCGCAGGCTTTGCAGCTCACTGTTTCTGAGGCCCAGGTAGAATAAGCATTTTATTATCATACTGTCACGCTTGTTCTTCTCAGAAACCGCTATCATTCGCTTCATTTCCTCTACACTAAGGAACCTGGGCAGCTTCCTGTTCCTGACCATATAAAGATTATGGTGCTTCTTATATATAAAAATGTCCGAAAATACGTCTTTTCGGACATTCGTTATGGCTCCCTCTAAAACCAGTGTTTTGAGCCTATATTTTGTTCGAGGAAGGTAGCCTCCAGAGGCAAAACACCCAAGAAAATGGGGTTTCCAGAGAAACCTAAGAGGCAGCAGCCTTCTTGTCTTCTTTGCCTGGCTTGGAGGACTTCTTCTTCTCTTCCTTTACTGCGTTCTCCTCTATCTGGTTGAACTTCTTTATCATTGCCTCCACGTTATGCGCTATGTCCCAGCCGTCATCCGTAAGGAACACCTTCTTTATGCGGCCCTGCTTATCGAATTTCACTATGCCCAGGTTCCTGAACGCGTTCAGGATCTTTATGGTATGGGAATACGTGCAGTCAGATTCCTTGGCGAGGATAGTCGCATAAACAAGCTTATCCTTGCCGGTTTTCAGGCCCATGAGAATCCTTGCAGGCTTCTCCCTTAGAAACAAATCCTCTAATATTCGGTTTTGCGGCATAGCTCTCACCATCGAATTATCTATTAAATCTTATGTATTTGTATTATATAAATGTTTCGTGTGGTATTTTATATAATATATTTTATTATAAATATTTTTGTTTAGTTCTATTTAATAATATAATTTATAATATAATCATTCAAATAACTTCTATATAATGTAACTATTATAAAATATATTATATACTAACATATTTCCAACCCTCACAGGCAAAGTGAGAGTTCCTTCCAGGAATGGTCCCCCTAAGGTGAGAAAGGAATTCACGAATAAATAGCGTCTATGCATATCGATTTCTCTAAAAGGAGCAAATTCAGCTTTTCCACTCCAGGATGATTGCCGCGAGCAGCATCCCGAACCCCGTTACTATGGAAAGGATGAAGTTCAGGCCCGTGGAGGCCGGGTTAAGTATAAGATCGGCGGCAGTGTATGCCACTATGGTCACTGCGAAGGCGAAAAGGGGGATTGCGGCTATCCTCCCGGCCCTTCTTTTCTTGACGGATACGTTCCTGCTCACCCATGCTATGGTGCCGCCCATGAAGTAGAAAAACGCGGAGTGAGAGACAAACTCTGCGGCCAGCTGGAAAATGCCTGTATTGGGGGCTTCCAGCACGCCGAAATATCCCCTGTATGTTGCCAGGGCTGCAAATGCGATACCCACAACATAGCCGAAAAAGGCGAATCTCCTGTGCTCGAAGGAGGACTCCAGCTCCCCGAATGCCCTGAGGATATACCTGTCAAGCTTGAACCCCTTTAGGAAGAGGTAGACGCCCACCACCCCCAGTATGAGCCTCCATCCCTCGAATCCGAATATTGCATATATGATAAGCGCGATCGCAGGCAGGCCGAAAATCAGGCGGGAAACCTTCGGGTCTTCCAGCGTCTCATGAAGGAAATCCTTAACCTTGAAATAGATGGATTGGAGCTCATCAGCCTGCCTCACCACGACCCTTTTCACCGAGAGGATAGGGACTCTTGACTGGATTACAGGCATGACGTGCTCGTCCTCGCTGCCATCGGTCACAAGCACCACGAAATTGGCCTGGAATTTCGAGAGCACGGCCTTGAGCTGCTCCCCTATTATGCGGTCTGACTTTATGCCCACGTCCCTGTCTCCTGTGAGGACTGCTATCTCTATCGTGTAGTTCTTCTTCATCTCGTCATACACCTTGACCGCCTCGAAGATGCCGTTGAAGTCAGAGGATTCAGGGTCCTTCAGGCCCAGCTCTGTCCCTGTCCTGAGGACGCTGTCCCTGCCTATGATGGGACCCTTGACCGATATTTTCTGGCCTATGTCATTGTCCCTGTCCACGTTCAGAACCAGGATTTTGTCGCTGGATTTCATGGATTTCGCCTCATGACAATATGAATTTATGACTTGACGGAGAAGTAGGCGGAGCCTACTTCAGGTAAGATTTGCTAGTGTGTTAAAAATAAGAAAAGGGGGTATAAAAAGGTGAGATCATTCCTTTTTGAAAGGGTCATGCACTATAAGCTTTAATTTTCCCTTTTCCAGTTTCGGCTTTCCCGATATTATTCCAGGAACATAATCCTTAATAAGGGGATAAGAATCAGTTTCTTTAGAAATATCCTTTATCTCTTCCATGAACATGGAAAAATTTTCATTATGACCCTTGTAAAAAAGCCTAATAAGGCAATAGCATCCGTCTCCATTCCTTGCTGATATCTCATTATAAACTTGCTCTTTATTCAGAACGTGCACACGAGGCTTGGTGGAAAAATAATCAAGCCACGTGTCAGCGATAAAGGTAGGTGCCAATATGTTTATTTGCGATAATACTTGCTTGTCAGTATCGCTCCCGAAACCGTTTTCGGTAAGGTAAGCTCTTCTATCCTTGCTGTTACCTTTTCCATTAAAATAATTGTTTTTACCCACAATTCCGCCTCAGGGATATTATAATCTTGGCAGAACGTACATAAATGTTTTCATCAATCTACCAAGACTGTTAAGAAATTGGATTAAGTGTATTTAAAGCTTTTGCCACCATGAAGTAGGAAAAGTGGGGCCATCGAGATTCCCTGTCCTTTTCCGCAGGCGCTTTGCCGTATATGCCCAGAAAAGGGCCTTTGAACTCGAGTCTGGAGCTGGTTCTGGACTTTCTCTTTTGCGTGTTTCTTTCCCAGGGGTTTCTTGGGAAAGGCGTAAGCCTTCCGTAAAGAAAGCCCTCCCGAAGCTCCGATGCTAGACCAAACTACACCATGGCCCCGCTTGGTTAATATAGCAAACGAAACCATAATAAATATATGGTTAAATCCGCTGCAAAACCCTCAAACTCCGAGAGAATCATCAGGCGCGACAGGAAAGTGATTTCCCCATCTTACACCCGCGCTAACTACCCCTTGGTCATAGACCGCGGGAAAGGAATCTACTTATGGGACGTGGATGGCAGGAGATATATGGACTTCACCTCCGGAATAGCTGTGGCTAATGTAGGGCATGCGAACCCGGAGGTGGTGAAGGCCATAATGGAGCAGACTGAGAAGATACTGCATAATGCAGGTACTGACTTCTATAATGAGCCTGCCGTGAGCCTTGCTGAGAAGCTGTGCGAGATAACCCCGGGAAAATTCAGGAAGAAGGTCTTCTTCACGAACTCCGGCACGGAGACAGTGGAGTGCGCCTTCAAGCTTGCAAGGTGGTATACCAAGAAGCCTCGCATGATATCCTTCCTGGGCGCTTTCCACGGGAGGACGTTCGGGAGCATGAGCCTCTCCAGCTCAAAGCTAATGCACAGGGACCACTTCAGCCCGCTTGTCCCGGGCATAGATTATGCGCCATTCCCTTACTGCTACAGGTGCCCGCTAGGCAAGGAGCACAAATGCGAAGATCCTGATTATGAGTGCTTGGACTACCTGAGAAACCAGATCCTCAAGAAGATTGTCCCGCAGGACGAGCTTGCCGGAATAATCGCAGAGCCTATACAGGGAGAGGGCGGCTACATAGTCCCGCCCAGAGGGTTCCATAAGGAGCTCCAGAAGCTCTGCAGGGAGGAGGGCTGCCTTTACATACTTGATGAGATCCAGACAGGTTTCGGGAGGACGGGGAAGATGTTCGCATCCAATCTATATGGTGTGGAGCCTGACATAATCTGCGTTTCCAAGGCCATAGCTGACGGGATTCCCATGGGAGCCTGCGTGG
>JBGPBG010000067.1:0-4861 GCA_041481105.1 Candidatus Aenigmatarchaeota archaeon | reverse complement strand
GGACACAAACAACAGCCTTTGTTCTTCCGGAAATCTTTACTTTCTCAGGATCCAGATTGAATGTCTTGGGATCTATATCAGCGAAAACAGGCTTTGCCCCGCAATGGATTATGGCGTTTGCTGTAGCGGCAAATGTGAATGGGGTGGTTATAACCTCATCCCCCTTTTTGATGCCAAGGGTCTGCAGCCCTATCTGGAGTGCAGATGTCCCAGAAGAGACAGCTGTCGCGAATTTTGTCCCTATATATCTTGAAAACCCATTCTCGAACTGCTCGACCTTTTTGCCCTGCGCGAGGTTGCCTGACTTCAGAACTTCTGTAACAGCCCGGATCTCCTCTTCTCCTATTACAGGCCTGGCTATTGGGATGACCATATTATTTCTGTCACAGGTGGATATATAATTCTTGTGATTTTAAAAATACGCTTATTGTCTGACTAATTTAAAGATAAATTACGTTTATTGACCATAAAGACCTTATCCTTTTAAAAGACTGGACAACCCTGATTATAGAAATAAAGGTAGGAATTTTCATGGTTGTTGGAATCGTGGGATATGGCGCATATATACCTAGATTCAGGATAAAAGCAGAAGAGATAGCCAAGATATGGGGTTCTGATTCCGAGAGCACTGCAAAGATGAAGGGGGAGAAGGCGGTCCCGAATCTTGATGAGGACGCTGTCACCATGGCTGTTGAGGCAAGCAGGTTCGCGCTTGCCAGATCAGGAGTAAACCCCGAAAAGATAGGCGCTATTTATGTTGGTTCCGAATCGCATCCTTATGTGGTAAAGTCCACCTCTGCCATAGTGGCGGAAGCGATAGAAGCGACTCCTGTAATGACAGCAGCTGACCTAGAGTTCGCGTGCAAGGCAGGGACAGCAGGCTTTCAGGCAATCATGGGGCTTATAGAAAGCCAGATGATAGAGTACGGGCTTGGTATAGGCACAGACACAGCGCAGGGAAGGCCTGGAGACGAGCTGGAATACACTGCAGCTGCAGGAGCAGCAGCTTTCATATTCGGGAAGAAGAACATGCTCGCGGAGATAGAGGGCACATGCTCCTTCACAACAGACACCCCTGATTTCTGGAGAAGGGAGGGCGAACACTTCCCGAGACATGCTGGCCGTTTTACCGGGGACCCTTCATACTTCAAGCACGTGATTTCCGCAACAAAAGACCTTATGGAAAAATTGGGGACGAAAATCTCCGACTACGATTACTTCGTGTTCCACCAGCCGAACTTGAAGTTTCCACTCCAGGCAGCCACAACCTTAGGCATTCCAAAGGAGAAGATGTTCGCAGGCCTGCTTTTCCCGCACATAGGGAATACATACTCAGCAGCAGTCCCGCTCGGGCTTGCGGCAGTCCTTGACGTGGCGAAGCCTGGAGAGAGGATATTCGCGACCTCTTACGGTTCAGGCGCAGGCTCTGATTCATTCTCAATTACCGTGAAAGACGCGATAAACGAGAAGCGGGACAAGACAGTCCTTGTCAAGGAGATGGTTGATGACAAGATTTTCCTGAATTATGCAGAGTATGCGAAATACAGGAGGAAGCTCAAGGGAGCAGAAGAATGAAGGCGTCAATAGACACCTTCCAGAGGTGAATATGTTTGAAAATACTAGGCCGAGAAGGGACGTGGCGATAATAGGCACAGGCTGCACGAAGTTCGGGGAGCTCTGGGACAAGAGCCTCAGGGACCTTGTGGTAGAGGCAGGCGTGAAGGCAGTGGAAGACGCAGGAATCTACGGGAAAGAACTGCAGCTCATAGTAGGTGGGAACATGTCCGGAGGACTGTTCATAGGGCAGGAGCACACAGGAGCGCTTTTTGCCGACTATCTCGGGCTTAATCATGTTCCAGCGATAAGGGCAGAGGCAGCATGCGCCAGTTCCAGCGTCGCCCTGAGAATAGGATACCTTGCAGTTGCTTCAGGTCTTTATGATTACGTGGCTATCGGAGGGGCGGAGAAGATGACAGATGTTTACGGCATGCGTGCCACGACAGCTCTTGCAAGCGCAATGGACCAGGAGAGCGAGGCTTACTGTGGCTCCACATTCCCCGGGGTTTACGCTCTCATGGCAAAAAGGCACATGCATGAGTATGGCACCACAAGGAAGCAGCTCGCCATGGTGGCTGTGAAGAACCATGAAAACGCGATGCACAACCCGATTGCGCATTTCCAGCGGAAAATAACAGTAGAAGATGTCATCTCCTCACAACTTGTCGCAGACCCGCTCCGCCTCCTTGACTGCTCACCCATAAGCGACGGGGCAGCAGCCGTAATACTCGCGCCAGCAGAGCTTGCGAAGAAGCACACAGATTCCCCTGTTTATATAAAGGCGTCTGCACAGGCCTCTGACTCCCTGAGCCTTTCCTCAAGAAGGGACATATGTACGCTTGATGCAACGCTGCACGCGGCAAAGCATGCATACGAGCAGGCCAAGCTCACGCCGAAGGACCTTCACTTTGCAGAGGTCCACGACTGCTTCACAATAAGTGAGCTTATCGCTTATGAGGACCTCGGGCTGTGCAAGAAAGGGGAGGGCGGGAAGCTTATGGAAAGCGGACAAACCATGCTGGGAGGGAAAATCCCGATAAACACATCAGGCGGTCTCAAAGGCAAGGGCCATCCTGTGGGAGCGACAGGGATAGCGCAGATCATAGAGCTTGTCCACCAACTCACCGGAAAAGCCGGCAAGAGGCAGGTTCCAGGAGCCGGGATAGGACTCGCCCATAACGTGGGAGGCTCAGGCGCCACAGTCGCGATTCACATACTTTCGAATAAACTATGATTTAAGAAAGAAGGTGTTATGATGCAGGAATATGCGGTTCCATTCCACTGGAGGAAGTTCAAGGAGAGGTACAATTTAATAGGCTCGAAATGCACTCACTGCGGGAAGCATTTCTACCCCAAGCGCTCAATCTGCCCCTCATGCAGGAGGGGAGGGAAGATGGAGGACTGCAAGCTTAGCGGAAAGGGGAAAATCTTTACTTATACAGTAATCCGCGTCCCGCCTTCAGGCTTCAAAATATATTGTCCTTATGTGGTAGCCATAATCGAGCTGGAGGATGGCTGCAAGCTCATTTCCCAGGTGGTTGACGTGGACCCGGACAAGGTGGAGATAGGCATGCCAGTCAAGACATGCTTCAGGAAAATCAGGGAGGACAATTCCTCCGGACTTATACTTTACGGGTTCAAGTTCAAGCCCGACACTGGACAGAAGGTGGCGCAGCCACATTCGAGCTAACTCCCTGTTATTTATAATATTGTGGAAACAAACATATCATATGAAGACCCTTTACAAAACCATCCTTATTTCTGTTTTATTGATTGTGGTTGCAGCAATCATGCTAATTACCATAATCTTCAACCAGTCACCTTCTGGTCCGGGGCCACTAAACCCACGGAGTCTGTGTATTCAAATGGCATATAATTCCTGCTCAAACGGCGTGTGGCCGCCCGAAAAATGGGATTCCCCAGCAATAAAGATAAAACCGGATGCAAATCCAACGGTAAGCTGCAGCCAGCTTGTAGCTTGCACATGCCAGAATGTGACTGCTGATTGTTATACGATAACTTCCTAGTTATGCCAAAAAATCCATGTCCATCCCATTCAGCAATGGGCTGAAAATACTCATAGCCTTCAAAGCCATCTGAATCTCAAAATCTCCTGCTCCCTCAAAAATCCTCCTCCCGAACATCCCTGTCTGAATTTGCCTACCAAAAGCATTCTTCCAACACTTTTCATACCTTTCCAAAAATCCTTCTGAAAAATCCTTCCATTCAAAAGCTTCCAGAACAGTTCTTGCAGCAATTTTTGCGGCCATGAACCCGTAGATAATCCCTCCGCCGCTCCATGGCTTGCTCATCCCAGCCGCATCCCCCACCAGAAGCGTGCGCTCGAAATAGCTTTTTCCAGGCCCAATGGGTATGAGCCCGGCCCTCCTCTCGGCGGGCTTGACGGAGAAGAAGCTCTCAAGGTCCAGGAAATCCGCCTTGGAGGAGAACATTCCATACTCTGTTGTGCGGCCTCTGGGTATCTTCCAGAAGAAGCCGTCTGGGGAGGCTTTTTTGTCAATTATGATTTCCACGTCCTTCGAGTGATTTTCCTGCTTGGTTATCCCTATAACACCCATCAGGAGCTTCTTTGGTCTCGAACCAAAATGCCTAGCCACCACAGAGTTCGCCCCGTCACAACCCAAAAGCATTTGCGCCTTTAGAACCCCATTATTTGTTTTCAGGGTTATCCCCTCCTCTCCCGCGGACACCCCCTCCACCCTCGTTCCCAGCCTTACGTCCAGCCCTTCTGAGAGGGAGAGGTCGAATCTCGGGCGGTCTATCACATAAGCAGCTGTGCGGGGTTTTTTGAGCTGGACAAGAGAGGAGCCGCACTTTATTACAGACCCGGAAACCTCATGCTCCACCCATTCGCTCCTTGGACGGACGAACAGGTCAAGGTTCCTAGAAACAAGGCCTGAGCAGTGGTTGGGCCTGCCTATGGAATCATGCTCCTCCAGGACCGTGACTGAGAGCCCGGATTTCTCAAGCAATCCTGCCAGGTAGAGCCCGACAGGCCCTGCTCCTACAACCAGAATATCGGTTTTCTCCACACTATCACGTAACAAATTTAAATGCAATCTTTAAGTATAGACAGCATTCCACCCGACCCATCCGGAAAGCGGGTTTTATAAGTAAAGATATTAAATTGTCCAAAAGTGTTGGTATGGTTATTCTCAAGAAAAGACACAAAGAAGAGAGGAAAGACAGCAAAGGCAGGAACTACAACCACCTGCTTGTGATATCAATCGTCCTAGCGGTTTTCTCAATCGGGATTTTAGTCTATGGCTATCAACAGAGAGGG
>JBGPBG010000066.1:0-4881 GCA_041481105.1 Candidatus Aenigmatarchaeota archaeon | reverse complement strand
GGATTGAAATGCCAAAGAAAAAGGCCGCTGCAAAGACAGCCAAGAAGAAGGCCTCAAGCTCAGGATGCTGTTGCTGTTAAACGAGAAAGAAGTCGGATTCGCGACTGAAGGCGTCTCTTGACGCCTTCTTTCTATGGTTCGACTTCAATCTCCTGGCAGCTCCTTCTTATCTTTCTAATGATAGCTTTTTTCTTTGGGGTGAGACCCAGACCTTTCTTTTGGCATGGATTACCCGGTAAAAGAAAGGGATTGGTTAATAAAAAGGCTTGAATTCCTGTTTTCTTGGTTCACTAAGCAGCATGGTAAGTATGGCTTTCTGCACGTGGAGCCTGTTCTCTGCCTGGTCAAAAACCACTGAATTGGGGCCATCCATGACGTCATCCGTGATCTCCTGTCCCCTGTGCGCGGGCAGGCAGTGCATGACAAGGCAATCCCTTTTCGCGAGCTTCACGACATCCTTGTTGACCTGGTAGGGCTTGAGCACTTTCATTCGCTTCTTCGCCTCTGCCTCCTCGCCCATGCTTACCCACGTGTCTGTGTATATTATATCCGCGTTCGTGGCTGCCTGCTTTACAGTGGGCACGATTTTAAATGTGTCCCAGAACCTCTTTGAGTTCTGCTCCGCAAGCTTGAGGACATCCTTATTTGGGGAATATGCTTCAGGGCACGCCACATACATGTTCATCCCCAGTTTCGTGCATGCAAGTATCAAAGAATGCGCGACATTGCTTCCCCCGTCTCCGAGATATGCGAACTTTATATCCCTGAGCGTTTTCTTCTTCTCCCTTATGGTGTACATGTCTGCAAGTGCCTGGCATGGATGATGGAGGTCTGAGAGGCCGTTTATCACCGGGATTTTTGCCTGCCTTGCGAGCTCGGCAATATCCCCATGACTGTAAACCCTTGCGGCAATCCCGTCAACATACCTTTCCAGGGTTTTTGCAGTATCATTTATGGATTCCCCGCGGGAAAGCTGCATGTCATTGGAATTCATGTATATGGTACTCCCGCCCAGCTGCCTCATGCCTACCTCGAAAGAAACGCGGGTGCGGGTGGATGGCTTCTCAAAAATCAGCGCAAGCGTCTTGCCCTTCAGGTAGCTCTCAAACCTCTTGATATCCTTCCTGAGCTCGTCCGCCCTGCGGAAGATTATCTGCATCTCCTCCACGGAGAGGTCGCTTATCGATAACAGGTCTTTCTTAATATTTTTCACCTTGAAACTTTAGTGGGAAGGCGAACATCCGATAGACGGCTTTATTTGATTGGCTTAAGCCGTCACTGCAGTGTTCCGCCTTCTTTCGGTAATCATTTCTTCCCTCTCACTGCCTGTATCACTTCCTTCAGCTTGCCCTCGCTGTTCTCGGCAATCGTGCCTGTAACAATTATGTCCGCGCCTGCCTTCACTTTCTCCCTCGCGGTCTTTTCATCCCTTATCCCGCCACCCACTATAAGCAGCATCTCGGGCTCTATGTTGTGCTTCACCACCTTTATCATCTCGTCAGGCACGGTCTGTTTGGCTCCTGACCCCGCCTCCAGGTAGACAAACCGCATCCCGAAGTATTTTGCTGCCAAGGCATAGCCGACTGCAAACTCCGGCTTCTCCCTGGGGATAAGTCGAACATCACCAGCCCATGCAACGCTTGTGGTCTCCCCTGAATCAATTATGAGGTATGCCATCGGCAGCGGCTCGAGCTTGTAGTTCTTCACCAGCACGGCCCCTTTCATCTGCTCCTCAATTATGTACTGCGGGGACTTGGAGTTCAGAAGGGACATGAAAAATATCGCGTCAGCATAGGCGGAAATCCCTGAGTGAGCTGAAGGGAACAGTATCACAGGGAGATCAACTTTCGCTTTTATGGCCTTCACGCAGTCTTCAAGGTACATGGCCTGCGTGGGGTGAGAGCCACCCACCATTATTGCATCAGAACCGAACTTCTCCGCCTTCTCAGCTATCTCAGCCGCCTTCTCGGGCATCTGCTTGTCAGGGTCTATTAGAGTGAAGTGGAGCGGGTGACCTTTCCTCTTCTTCTTTATGTACTTGAAAACTCGCGGCTTTTTTTTCCTTTTTATATATTTTAAAACTTCCATCCGAACATCCCAACCCCGAAGATTAAACGAGCAAGAACTTTCTTTTCCCAGGTTGTATCCTAGCTTTATATTTGGAATCTGTTCTATAAATACGCTTTTTACGTCTATTGCAGTAACATGCGATTGAAGTTGTCTCTTGACAACTTCTTTCTAGCACAGTCAGATAGACGGCTTGATACAATACACATAAGCCGTCATTCTAGCTGTTCGATTGAAGGCGTCTCTGAACTGGAAGGCGACTCTTGTCGCCTTCAGTCTTTACGACGCCTTCTTTCTAGCTGTTCAGCACACCCCCGTGTCCCTGCAAGCCTTTTCGGCCTTTTCCAGGTCCACATCCTTCTCGTTAAGAATGGTATACCTGTCCCTATAGTTCTTGGCTTTCACTATCGCTGACAGGAACGCCCTTTGACTGATTCCAAGCTGTTTCGCTGTAACAGGGGCCCCTCCCTTCTTCAGGGCTTCCCTTATCTTCCACCAGTCCTGCCCCTGAAGGCATGCGGTCACGATGGAGGCCACTCCGCACTGCTCCCCATGAAGGGCTTTTGAGCCCCCGCTATCCAGCACATGGGAAATGGCGTGCTCCGCTCCTGAGGCCGGCCTTGAGGAGCCTGCTATAGTCATGGCCACACTTGAGGTTATAAGCGCTTCCATTAGGTTGCGGATCCCACGCTCGCTTCCCTGTTTTATGAGAATGGCGGAGCGCATGGCTTTTTTCGCGGCAAGCAGCGCCAGCTCTGCGGCGTATTCTGAGTAATATTCCCTCTTGCGAGAAAGCTTCCAGTCATAAACCGCGGTTATGTTTGAAACCGCGTCAGCATAACCTGATGCTATCATCCTCTTGGGAGCGCTCTTCAGGATTTTTATGTCAGCCACTATTGCGAGGGGCATACTCCCTTTGACAGAGATTTTCTTCTTCCCATGCATGAGGCTGGCTGTCACTGAAACTATCCCATCATGCGAGGGAGCGGTGGGGACACATATGAAATCCACCTTCTTTCTCTCAGAAATCACCTTTCCAACATCTATCACAGAACCGCCGCCCACGCTTATAACCGCGTCTATCTGGCCTGTTCTCCTGCTTATCCTCGCAACTTCCTGGATACTCGCCTCCTTTACAATCTCCATTTTTGCGTCCAGGTTCTTCAGGTCCTGGAATATCCGGTCTCCTGCTATCTTCCTTGTTACAGAATCAGCAAGAACAAGCGGCCTTCCCATGATCCTTAATTCCTTGCAAAGCTCCAGCATCTTTCCCGAAACCCCTTTGCCCATCAGGATTTTCCTTGGAAGCTCCACAGAATGCGGTTCCATAATGTAAATTAGGTGGACGGATATAAATTTGGATGTTAACGATTATATAGATTATCCCATTAATTAATGAAGGCTAAGATATGTTCGATTTCCTGAAGAAAAAACTCAAGGACTCTGTGGAGAAGCTCACCAAAAAGGCTGAGCAGGAGGAGCCAAAACGAGAAGCTCCTCAAGAATTGCCAGAAGAGGTTCTAAAGCCTGAGCCAAAACCGAAAATGGAAAAGGCAGCTCCCAGAATAGAAAAGCCCCGCGCAAAGGGGCCTGTCACGGAGCCTGCTGTTGAAAAACATCCTGAGCCTGAAACTGTCATTGAGAAGGAAGAAAGGCCTGAACAGGAGAAAGAAGGCGGCGAAGCCGCCTTCAAACGCAAATCGGGATTCCTTGGCAGATTCAGGGAAAAGGTCACTACCCGCCCTCTCTCTGACGCGGACATAGATGAGTTCTTCTCCGAAAATGAGACGGACATGCTTGAGGCGAATGTCGCCTTGGAGGTCGTGGACTTCCTTAAAAAGGGCCTGAAAGAGAGGCTGGCTGAGAAGCAGGCCAAGAGGTTCTCGGCAAAGGATTTCATTCGCGGGGCTTTCGAGGACAGCCTTTACGACGTTGTGAACCAGGGAAATATGGACCTGGACCAGATAATAAAGAAGGCCAGGTCCGAGGGTCGGCCTGCATGCCTGATTTTCCTTGGCTTCAATGGCTCCGGGAAAACCACTTCCATAGCGAAGCTTGCGCACTACCTGAAGTCCAGGGGTTTCACTCCTGTGATTGCTGCGGCTGACACTTTCCGTGCAGCTTCCATAGAGCAGCTGGAACACCATGGGGAGAAACTGGGGGTGAAGGTTATAAAGCATCAATATGGGGCTGATTCAGCGGCTGTGGTATTTGATGCTGTGAAGTTCGCAAAGACCAAGGGCTATGATATAGTACTTGCTGACACTGCAGGCCGTTCCCATGCGGACAAGAATCTGATGGATGAGTTGTCCAAAGTCGTCCGGGTGAACAGGCCTGACCTCAGGGTTCTGGTAGTGGACTCTCTCACTGGAAATGATGCTGTGGAGCAGGCGAAGACTTTTGACAAGGTCGCGGGGGTGGACGCGATAGTCCTCACAAAGATAGATGTGAACAAGAAGGGAGGAGCAATCCTCTCGGTTTGTTATGCAATAAAGAAGCCCATACTCTTCCTCGGGACCGGACAGGATTACGAGAGTATTGAGATGTTCGAGCCAAGGAGATTTGTCAGGGAGCTTCTGGAATGAAGGTGCCAAGAGGCACCTTCTGTCTGCTGTTCTGGAATGACGGCTTTGCTCGATTGATTCAAGCCGTCTGTCTGATAATCCGGATTATATAAGAGCGGCCGGATTAATATATTATTATATGAATTTGGATTTCTGGAATGACGGCTTGGTTAGATCAGATAAAGCCGTCCATCGGAGAACCTGCATTCTTGCATTTCTTATTCTCCTTGCGGGAGCTGCCTTTATCCAG
>JBGPBG010000065.1:0-4885 GCA_041481105.1 Candidatus Aenigmatarchaeota archaeon | reverse complement strand
CATGGAGACCGAGGACTGGTTTATGAGGCCTTCTGCCGAGCAGTCTGAGGTGGTGTTCAGTCGAACTGTGATGTTCTGGGTCACGTTGAAGGACTGCTGGAAGGTTGGGGAGATTATGTTGTTCTTGAGCTGGCCGTTTATGTAAAGTGTCTGGTTATCTGTGAAAATGCTGAATTCATTGTAACAGGCATCACCTTCTATTCCCGCCATCCATTTCTGCTGTCCATACAAGTGGGAACATGTGGCATTAAAGTTGAGATTTATGTGGCCGGTTAGGTTGGTGGTGGTATTATAAACAGGACCCCATGCGGCATTGTTTGTGGTGACATAGAATGTTGCATTATGGCTGGATGGTAATGATGCGTATCCTTTATCAGAATCTTGAACAAGAACACCCAAAAGCGTTGTGTTGTCGCCTTCCCTTGAATTGGTTGCGCCGTCTCCAGCTACTACCGTATATGAAACAGTATCTTTCTCTATTACAAAGCTTCCTCCTGGTTGGGTCGCTGATGAAAATCCAAATTCGTCAGTCGCGTTGAATTTATATTCGCTATTGTTCACGTCTCCGCAGTCGAAGTCGCTTATGCTGAAAACAAGTGATGTGGGATTTCCAGGATCTGTTGAACACGGATAGCATGACTTGTTTCCGAGATATTCCCATGTAGAAGCCACGGTGGGTTTCTTCCAAAGCTGAACAGTTACATTATTGCCGTCTTCATCATAAACTTTAACAGTGAAATTGAACGTCTTGCCCCATCCTCCTGAGAAGGGATTCACGCCGCCACCTACAATGCTCAAGACCGGCCTGGATGCCAGATAGAAGGAATAGTTGTGGGTTGAGCTGGCATTGGGATAGTATTGCCTGCTGGCATTTATTGTAACATTGTACCAGCCGTATGTATATTCCGGAAGGCTTGTATCGGTTATGGTTGCATTGTATATTCCGGCTCCGTTTCCTGTTGCCTGATATGTGTAGGTCGTGCCGCCTATCATGAAAGACACGGCTGCATCGCCCACAAGCCCGCAGCCATCCAGATCGGAAAGGTTTGCGGACAGGTTGAACTGGTCAATTCCCTTGAGGAAGCTCTGGTTTTTGGGGAGTATTAAGTTCGGAAGAAACTCCGAAGTTACAGTGACATTAAACTCGGTGTAATTCTTCGGCTTGTAGTAGGTTGAGCCTTCAACTATCCCGGCTTTCCATCTCTGCTTGCCAACGCCATAGATGCAGCTTTCGGGATTGAAATCAAAAGTCAGATAACCCGAAGCATTGGTGTTTCTTGCGGTTCCGCTGTCCCAAGAATTTGGATTGGAGGTGTTTGCTGTAATCCAGAACTTTCCGGGACCGTTGGATCCTGTGACAGCCGGATGGCTTGGGTTGTCTTCATCATAGACGTACAGTATGAATGTTACATTGTTGCTTCCTACCCTGCTGACGTTTGTTTCATTTCCTGTTATATAAGTAAAGTTCAAATCATTCCTTTCAACAGTGAAGTTGACTGGAATGGTGCTGAAATACCACTCATCATCTTCAGTTGCGTTAAACATAACGGAAAGATTTTTGTTCACATATCCGGGCCCGAAACTGTCTTTCGAGAAGTTTGCAGTCCAGTTTATTCCTGAATTCTGGACGCTTCCAAGTGGCTGCCATGCTCCCTGCGTGGGGGTTTCCTGCCTGAAATATGCGTTAACCGTTACCGTATCAAGGTCTTCGTCCATTACGGAAACATTAAAAGTAAATGCTTCGAACCAGCCGCCGACCATGGGATTGATTGTTACTGTGTTCTGCCACAATATGGGTGAGGTCTCTACCCAGAAGGATCTCTGTCCGGCAGAATACTGGATTGTTATGGTATTGTTATTGTAATATTGCTTTGAGCTGTTCATGGTGATGTTGTACATTCTCGGGGGCATTCCTGTGGTATTGAATGAACAGTTGTACCAGCCGTTGCCCTCATCGATAACAGGTGCACACGAATAAGTACTGCTGTTTACGTTAGTCATCTGGAAAGTCACTGTGCTTTCATTAAGCATGTTTCCGCATTCATCCTCATCTGTAGTGTTGGCCCTTATCGTGACGTTTGTTCCCCTCAGGTGCTCTGTTCCGTTAGGCAACTGTATCCTGCTGATAAGGTCCCCTCTTATCATTACCGTGTAATTTTGCGAGGCGTTCATGTCTACATATCTCGTATCTCTGACCCCTGCGAACCACAGCTTTGAACCGACCTGATAATTGCAGCTTGGATTGAAGTAATAGTTTGAATATCCTGTTCCATTTGTGAGGGTGACATTTCCGCTGTCCCATATTATTGAATTATTCATTACATAGAAACTGACGTTTACCCCGCTTGGTGGGGAGCCCCTGTCCGTGTCATTCACAAAAATTATCATGGTTGTGTTCTGGCTGCCGCTCCTGTTCACAAGACCTTCCTGACCTCCTGTGTAATTCCCGTATACAAAGGTTATGGTGACATTGTCTTCCCCGAGTGTGGGTCCTGTGAAATTGTTCGTCTCAAACGAATTGAAAGTGTCGTTTATCCTGAACCTGTACTGCGCCGGACCCATGTCATCCGAAACGAAGTTCTGCACGCTAACAGTGCAGTTCCCTTGCCCGTTCGATACGGTAGAATATCCTCTCTGCACCCATCCTGAACCGGTGGTATTTGTGTAAAGGGTGCAGATTGTTGTGTCATTTTCAGGGTCGTTTATCGTGATATTGTATGTGTATCTAGCCCCCCAGCCGCCTGATGATGGAAGCGCTGTCTGCCCTGATGCTGTTGGATTCTTGTTCTCGAGCCAGAACCTGTTCCACCATACAGTGTTATTTGAGTTGAACGTGTCCAGTTCCGAGGTTATGTTTATTGACCAGTTCCCTTCGGGTAGGCCTGTCGTGTTAAGTGTGCAGTTGTATTTCCCGCCACCCTGGTCATATGGTCCCTGGCTACAGCCAACGGTGGTTGTGTTGAAGAAGTAAATTGTATTCATCGCTCCTGATACATTGCCTTCATTCGAGCAGTCTGTGTAGACGGTGAAATTCATGAAGATATTGTCAGTCACATTGAAATTCGAGCCCGCTGGAGGTCTGTCAAGGCTGAGTTTAAGCTGACCTTTTATATTCACAATTTCCCAAGGGGCCATAGGTTCATCATCATAGCAGCTGTCATATGCAACCTCAGAATACCAGTACTGGCTGCCGTTCATGTACGTGCAGTTTGGATTGAAGCTGTAATTCATGTAGCCGGTGCTGTTGGTTGTTACGTTGTGGCCTGGATCAAAATTTACATAGTTGTACTGCACCCAGAATGTCCCGTTCACATTCGCTCCCACTGGCAATCCTGCATCAGTGTCATTGACAAGGACTATAAGATTGGTCGAGTCGCTGCCTTCCCTGTTCACATTTGCATTCGCTCCCCCCTTTACTGCAAGCGAAACATTGTCCTTCTCAAGTATTGTGGAGCTCACGCCTGTCTCATCCGTAAGGTTGTAAATGTCCCTGGCTGTGAACTTGAAGTAAAGGGTTGTACCTATCTTGTACTGGTTGCATGTGAATGCCTTCCTGAAGGTGATATTGTATTCCTCTGTGCCGCCGCTGCCATTCTGTGACTCAACAAGCATCCAGGGGCCTGTGCTTGAGTTTGAGGCCCAGAACGAAACATTGACTATATCGCTTTCGTCAAGGTCCTGGAACAGCACCCTGAATGTGAAATTGTAGCCCCATCCGTCATTGGGCTTGTCAACCCAGGGGTTCTGGAGAGTTGGGGCCTGCGCCAGCGTAAAGGCGTCCGTCTTTATGTCATATCCTTCCTGGTAAAGGTCCTTTGTCGCGTTTATTGTCACATTGTGCTTGCCGAGAGCGGATTCCCCGCTGTTCCATGTTGTGCTATAGGTTCCGTTCCCCCAATCATATGGGTTTGGCGGGCTGTATTCAGTCCCTGACCTCATAACCCTGACTTTCGCTGTCACGCCAGGAACATAGCTGTCGCAGTCATCCCAGACATTTCCCCAGAGCGGTATGTTATCCCCAAACTGGAACGACAAGTTGCCTACAGGATAAGTAATATTTGCATATAATACAGATGTGATGTTTATGTTGTATTCGGATGAGTTGGTGTCATAATAGCATATCTGACCACCACTCTGGGTGAAGTTTATTCCTCCCTTCCACTTCTGCTGCATCACCTGGTATTTGGTTCCTGTGCAGTTCGGGTCGAACTGCTTGTCGAACATCCCGCTGCTGTCCGTGGGGTCATACATAGACGGCCCCCATTGCATGCTTGTGCTGTTGGATGTCACCCAGAAATACGCGTATTTTCCGCTTCCTATCGGCGAAGCTGAATACTCATCAATCGCCTGCATCCTTAGAAGGGTGGAATTCATGCCAACCCTGCTCACATTGGAATTGTTCCCGTCCACTGGAGTGAACGTGACATTCCTTTTTGTAATGTTTATGAAACTGTTTCCTGATGTGGTATCATTGTATCCGAAGCTGTCTGACACATTTATTTTCCAGTACCACGTCCCTATCTCCCCACATATCGTATGATTGATCTGCGTGAATGTTTTGGTTGTGTTTACACAGTCATTGCATGCCTGGCTTTCCCTGAGCGTCCACGGCCCTGTAGATGAGCCGAAAGACTCCCACAGCTGGACTGTTGTATTGTCATCGTCATCCGTAACGTTTACGGTGTATGTGAACTGTGACCTGGAGGCATTTCCTCCCCAAGGCGCATAGGGTGGCGTTACGCTGGCTCCGGACAATACCGGAGGAATCTCATGGAAGAATCCGCTGCTATTGGATGCGCTGCCGTTGTTCAGGTACTGCCCGCTGGATGTCATATTAACGATGAATATTCCGCCCGGGCTTCCTGTCACGTTCCAAGAGCAGTTG
>JBGPBG010000064.1:0-4936 GCA_041481105.1 Candidatus Aenigmatarchaeota archaeon | reverse complement strand
GTAGGCTCGTCCAGGAAGAGGACTTTCGGCTTGTGGATAAGTCCTCTTGCTATCTCCAGCCTCCTCTTCATCCCTCCGGAATACTTCTCTACAAGCACATTGGCCTTGTCTTCAAGCTCCACGAGCTTCATGACCTCGCTTATCCTTTCCTCCCTCGTTTTCTTCGGGACCCCATACATTATGCCGTGGAACTCCAGGTTCTCTTTTCCTGTGAGGTTGGAATCAAGCGCAGGGTCCTGGAACACCACGCCTATGCTCTGCCTCACGTCCCCTCTGTTCTTGGTCACATCAAATCCTGCCACCTCGGCCCTTCCAGTTGTTACGCTCAGAAGCGTAGAGAGCATGTTTATGGTAGTGGTCTTGCCTGCCCCGTTCGGTCCCAGAAGGCCGAAAAGCTCCCCGGGCTTTACAGTAAATGATATGCTATCCACTGCCGTGAACTTGCCAAACTTCTTGGTCAGGTTCTCCACTTTTATTGCGTCCATAAAACCGCCTGATAATTAGAATTCGGCTAGTATATCACTAATGATATATCACTTGAGATATTTAAAGCTTTGCGGTTGCATTCGGCAGCTTCCGAACGGTCAATAAAATTTGATTTGGCTTCTTAAAAGGCTGAATCCGGCAGCATATCAAACTATATGAAGTTCTTGCTGGCATATGCTCTTATAGCTTCTTGGCAAACGCTGTTAGCAATGCAAGAATTTTGGGGAGCAAGAGCGAACCGTATAGCCCGTGTTATTTTTGTCATAATTGGGGTTTAATTTCTTGAACCAGGGGCATTCGAAACAGGTTCCAATCCCTTTAGCTACTCTTGGACACTTTTTAGTTTTAGTTACGTAATGTCCTGCTACCATCCAGCATTCTCCTCCTGAGTTTGATGTGTAAGCTGGGCATTCTTTCCTGATGCTAATATCACATTTCCAGAATTCCCAACAATTTTGTGGCTCTTTTTTACCCATATGTATAATATATAAATGCTGCTCTATTTAATCTTCTGCTTGCGTGGCGGCGATTGATATTGCAACTTTCCGAAGGTCCGCGATTTCACTTAACAAGTTTTTAAGCACCCCACGGCCAAAGATTGTTATGAAGCTCGGTGCGCTTTTCTCAGGAGGGAAGGATTCCACGTTTGCCATTTACAAGGCTCGCAAGAAGGACCATGTGGTATGCCTCATATCCATGATATCGGAAAATCCCCACAGCTACATGTTCCACACGCCTAATATTTCTCTCGTGAGGATGCAGGCGGAGGCCATGGGACTGCCGCTCATCCAGGCCGGCACGAAAGGGGAGAAGGAGAAGGAACTGAAGGATCTCAAGAGAGCGATATCCATCGCGAAGCAGGAGTTCGGGCTGGAGGGGATTGTCACGGGAGCAGTTGCTTCGGTCTACCAGTACGAAAGGATAGGGAAGATATGCGGAGAGCTCGGGCTGGAGTGCATAAATCCGCTATGGAAAAGAGACCAAGTCCAACTCCTTGAGGAGCTTGTGAAGTCCGGGTTCAGGGTCATAATCTCCGGAGTGTTCGCATACCCTCTCGGGAAGGACTGGCTCGGGAGGGAGATGGACAGGAAGATGATAGCGGATCTCGCAAAGCTCCAGGAGAAATACAAGATAAACCCTTCCGGCGAAGGAGGGGAGATCGAGACCACTGTGCTGGACTGTCCCCTGTTCAGGAAGCGCCTGAAAATCCTGGAAAGCGAGAAAGTGTGGAAAGGGGATTCCGGGATTTTCAAAGTGAAGAGAGCGGAGCTCGCGGGGAAATGATTACTTTTTCTTTGGTTTGTATGAAGGCGGCGAAGCCTCTTTCTGTAACTCCACGTAAGAATAGACGACCGTGTAAGCGGCCACGAAAATCACGGGAATTATCACGAGCCATATGGCGTAATCCTGGAAGAGCAGTCCAGCGAGGCCAATGATGGCCGCGACCTTGAAGAGCCTGCCTCCGAGCTTGTGTGTCTTGTCCCAGACCCTCTCGCTGCTAAGGGTCCATGGGGTGCGGATGCCTATGAACCAGTTCTGCTTCGCGTTCTCCGTGAGGACTCCTGCATAATAGAAAAGGGCTGAAAAAGCAGGGACCATCGCATAGATGAAGTTGAATATGAACCCAAAGGCCCAGAGTATGGTTAACAGGTATATGTAAAGGAAGAACGCCATGAGCAGGAATATGAAACCGTCAAAGTAATTCCTGAACTTCTGGATGTTGTGCTTGAGCGGGTCTATCCTGGGGATCGCAAGGAACAAGAGGAAAAGTCCTACTGACATGAGAGGGAGAAGGAACAGTCCCCAGAACTTCGGGAGGTAGCCGTCCACCTCCCCCGCAGCGTTCCAGTGTGAGGGGAATCTGTCGGGCATCTGAGGGTAGAGGTAAATCCCGATTGCAAAAGATAACAGAATTATTCCTGTTATGGCAATATTGTATTTGTTCATGTTCAAGTGTTGGGGACATGAGTTAAAAGCCTTCCGGAAGCGAGCCTGATAACGGCTGTTAAGTCCCCTGAAACAATTTCATAGAGAGGCCGAGGGCGAAGCCCGAAGAAGTGGTCGGCCATTGGACTTAACAACCATTAAACGAACTTGTAGCAGTCAGAAGCGGCCTATTTCTTCTCCTCAAGAACCTTGATTATCTTCTCCAAGGTAAACAGGCCCTGCTTCCACTTTGCCATCTCCCTCACAGTGTACTTACCTTTTCTCAGCTCCATCTCCCCCACGATAACCGCGAAGGGGATTTTCATCCTGTCCACGTACTCAAGCTGATTCTTGAGGGACCTTCCCATGAGCTCTATCTGGGTGTTTATTCCAGCGGCCCTGAGCTTCTGGGCCACGAACATGGCATTCTCCATAAGGCTTTCATCCGCAACCGCGACAAAAACCTTGGTTTTGGTTTCAACCGGCTTCAGTCCCTCCGAAGCCATTATCTCGCATATCCTTTCTATCCCCAAAGAGATACCCACAGCAGGGGTCCATCTTCCTCCGTAAGCCTCCACGAGCCCGTCATACCTTCCGCCGCCTGCTATGCTTCCAATCTCCTTCTTTGTCCTCACGGAAATCTCAAAAATCGGGCCCGTGTAGTAATCCAGCCCTCTCACAAGTGACAAATCGATTATTATCTTTTTTGCTATTCCATATGCCTGGCATTTCTTCACGATCTGCTCAAGCTCATCCATGCCCTGCTTCGCGGTTGAGTAGCTCTGGAGCTTCTTCCGCTCGCGTTCCAGAATCGTGCCTGGGCTCCCCCTGGCCTTTATCATTTGCAGAAGCTTCTTCGCTTTCGGCTGCTTCACCCCTGCCTTCACAATCTCCTTCAGGACGTCATCCTCTCCCATCTTCTCCAGCTTGTCCAGGGCACGGAAGACGTCCGTCGCTTTTTCCTTCGGAATCTGCAGGAACTCAACAATCCCGTTCAGGATTTTCCTGTTATTCAGCTTTATAGCAAAATCCTTGAACCCCAGCGCCTCAAGAATCGTGACAGCTGTCACAAGGCATTCGGCCTCGCAGTCCATTTTCTGGGAACCTACTATATCCGCATCAGCCTGCCAGAATTCCCGATAGCGGCCGGCCTGCGGATTGTCATACCTCCAGACCGGGCCAATCTGATACCTCTTGAATGGTTTTGGAATCTGGGGATTGCCCGCAACCACCCTGCCGAGCGGGGCTGTCAGGTCAAACCTCAGCCCAATCTCCCTGTCCCCCTTATCCCTGAAATAATAGACTTCCTTCTTTATGTCCTCCCCACCCCCTCCTTTCTTGGAGAGCAATTCCCATGACTCGATGGCAGGCGTCTCAAGCGGCTCGAACCCGAACCTCTCAAAAACCTCCCTAGAAATATCAAAAACAAACTGCCTGACTGCCATCTCCCTAGGGAGGAAGTCCCTTGTTCCTTTAGGGGGTTGTATTGCCATAAAAATAATTGTGTAGATGGCTTATATTATTGCGCAGTTGCAGCCGTCTTGAAATTCAGATCCCTAAAAATCCTGTGAGAATGTAGATTAGGAGGAATCCAGCAAGCGTGAGTGCAATCGCAACCAGCGGATGATTCTTCTCGTGCGCTTCCGGAAGCAGGTCAGCTGCCCCCAGATACAGGAATCCTCCTGCAAAGAAAGGCAGGATAAGCACAAGATACTGGAGCGGTATTGTAAAGAAAAGCGTTGAGAACGCCCCCAGAACAGGTGTTATCGCGTCCAGAAGCAGCATCTTCAGCGAAGAGCGTATGGAATTCCCGGATTTCAGCATAACTGTTACTGTGTTCATGCCATCTGAGAAATCATGCGCAATCACAGCAAAGGCGATTATAATCCCGACATTAAAGCTGAACTGGAAGCCGAAGCCTATGGCAAGCCCGTCCATGAAGCTGTGAGCTGAAAGCTCTCCCGCCCCGAACAGGCCGCCCTTTGGATGGCGCACATTCGTGCACGTGCCGTCAGGAAGGCAGACGTGATGGACGGAGAAATACCTTTCCAGGAAAAGCAGAAATATGAATCCAATAGCTGTCACGTACATGACCTGTTCCAGAGGCACGCCAGCCTGGCTGGCCAGCTTGAACGTCTCCGGAAGCAGGTCAAAAAGCGGGACTGCAACCAGCACCCCTGCCGCGAACGCTGCAAGGATCCCGAAATTCTTCCTGTACTTAGCGGCGAACAATCCTCCGATCAGCGTGGAGAAGAAAGCCACTGCGCTGAAGATTATCCCGAAAATGTTCATAAGAAGCGAATTGGATTTTCTACTTATATTGCTTGCCGGCTGCCGCCCACACCCTCTGCAGAACAGTCACGTTGCTCAGCACAGCCAGCACAACTATCGTATATGTAAGATAGAACGGGTCCAGACTCGCGATCAGTATTCCTATGAACAGAATCAAAAGCCTCTCTGCCCTCTCCAGGAATCCTCCCCTCAACTCTTTCTCCACCAGCTCCTTCTCCTTTGCCGCGGCCTT
>JBGPBG010000063.1:0-5006 GCA_041481105.1 Candidatus Aenigmatarchaeota archaeon | reverse complement strand
GAGCGCTTGACCCCGTGCAGAACACCTTTGTCTCGGAGCTCTCGCCGAAAGAATTCAGGGCAAGCACGATAGGAGGGTTCCAGATGGTGGTGGGGCTGGCTGCGCTTCCAGCCTCCCTATTCGCGGGGATTTTCTGGGATCAGATAAATCTCTACATACCACTTTACTTCTCGCTTGGGCTGACTGTGGTTGCACTGGTGCTGATGGTGTTTGTGAGGGAGAAATAGCCGGATTTTTATAGGTTATTTATGAATATTGACGTAATAATATACGGCAAAACAGAAAAGGATATAAATAAGGAAAACATTAAATCATTAGCGATATTTTCTGTGAGTCATGCTTTCTGTTCTCTGATGAAGCATTCCGATCAGGATAGAATATAATCCGTGTTTGAGTTTGAAGGCGTCTCTTGACGCCTTCTTTCTTTCGAGGTGGTTTCTATGGAAACGAAATACCCTGCCAGAGCAGGGAAGAGTCGGCTGCATTTGTTCATAATAGCCATCATGGCGGCTGTTGCCATATTGTCAATGGTGGTTGTTGCAAGCACGATACCATTCATCGGCGTGAAGCCTGCTGCTCCGGGCGGCACGAATCCAGGGAGCCCGGCGGGCGCGACAGCCCCTGCCCCGGCCAGCGCAAATCCTGCTCCTCAGCCGCTTACCGTAACGCCCGCTCCGGCATTAATACAGCCCGCAAGAGTTTTCAGCCATAACTGGGTAGGGTATGCGGTAACAGGAGACCCTGGCTCTGTAAGCGATGTGAAAGGCTCGTGGGTGGTGCCTGCGGTCAGCAGTGCCACAGGGTCGGATGGATTCTCAGCATTCTGGGTAGGCATTGACGGGTTCAATTCAAGGACAGTTGAGCAGATAGGGACCGAGAGCGATTACATCAGCGGGTCCGTCCAGTATTATGCGTGGATTGAACTATACCCGAATCTGCCATATGCTGTACCCATAAATGTGGCTCCGGGAGACAGGATATCAGCCGAGGTCAAGTACGTGGGGAGCAGTGTGTTCATGCTTTCTATATCCGACTCCACAACAGGCGAATCGTTCCAGATAAATGCCGCAGTGGCCAATGCGAAGAGGTCCTCGGCGGAATGGATTGCTGAGGCCCCGTATGACAGAGGCATACTCCCGCTTGCGGACTTCAGCAAAGTGTACTTCGCAGGCAATTACGTGACTATGAGTGGTATAGCAAGGCCCTTCGGAACAGTGGGCCCTCTTTATCAGATAACGATGAGCGGCTCTTCCAGGAATGTCATGGCACAGCCGTCCCCCTTGTCCAGTGACGGGTCAAGCTTCTTTATACAGGAACTGAACTGACGGCTTCTATGGCAGCCATTTGTGAAGGAGAAATGGCGCACCAAATGTTAATCCTTTAAATCCCGCTGGATGTGTAATCCATCCATATAGCCTTTTAAATTTATTGGCACTTTACTTATTTATGGGAATATCCAAACCCTCGGCTAAAGAAAGACAGGAGACTTGCTTACATTGCGCCCTCCCATGTGCTACATATGTTACCACGGGACATCCTGGATACGAACCAAGAAACCCACATAAAATACCTAATGAATACAGGGCAGATGGTTCCCAAATGTACATGTTCTGCAAACATTATGGATTCCACGAGACAGCGAAAACAAGATTTTCTATCGGTTAGGATGCTATCTCTTCACGAGAATCTCTGCCAGAAATTCACAGGGAATTCCTTTTTGCTTTATAGAGAATCTCTATCTCTCTTGTGATGTCTTTTATGTGAGGTTCGGTTTCTGATATGGCTTTCGGCAGGTAAAAAACCTTTTCTAGGCGTCCTGATTTGTCTCTGAGAACAAAGCTTACTGGAGTACAGGTCCTTTCAGCCTCACTTTTTGCCTCTTTCCAGTCAGGTTTTCCCCTCTCATCCAAATGCATTGAATAGCATGCTATGTCATGAGGTGTCTGACCTTCTATTTCCCTGAAGGCGGGATTGACATAAATAATCCCATTATTTAATCTCTCATTAGCATAAGTGGTTACAATAACCAGATTTTTAAAAAGCTTGTCTGATATTTTCGATATGTCTATCTCGTCCATTTCATCACCTCTTCACCAATATCTCCACCACGTCCCCGTCCTCCAGCTCGTGCTCCGCGCCTATCTTCTTCTTTTCCAGGTTAAGCCCGCCTATGAAATTGTCTCCTATGTCCGAGTGGATACGGAAAGCCAGCTCTTTCAGGGTGGTCCCTTTTGGAACCAGGTGGGCGTCAGGAAGGATGTTCCCATGCTGGTCTGAAAGGTGGGTTATGTTTGCAACGGGGTAAACCACGATAAGATTCAGGACTTCAAATACCATGGAGTTCAGGCACTTCTGGACGCCAGTGGAGCCATACTTGTGCAGGACATTCTTGCGGATGAATTCAAGGGCGGACTTCTGCTTGTCCGTGAGCGTTCCTGCTAGCTCGAAATCCGGGGAGCCTGGAATGTATTTTATCAGGCCGTGCTTTGCGGCCTCCTTCAGGGCGAGCTCCGAGTCAGCAGAACAGGGGATTGTATGGGAGTGCTCTTTCAGGGAGGGGAAATTCTCCTGGGCTTCCGGGAGGTCTATCTTGTTCGCGGCCGTGAGGATGGGCTTGGAGATCTTCCTGAGGACAGAGGCGAATTCAAGGCTGTCCGGCTCACTCTCCTTGAGCGCTTTCTTTATGTGGTCTTCTGTTATCCCCAGGCCTGAAAGCTGGTCAGCAAGAAGCTTCTCTATGGGTTTCTTCTGGGTCTTTGCTATGGTCTTGGACTTGCTGAAGGCCTTGGAGGCTATGTCCTTTATCCACTCGTCTATCTCGCTCTCGAGGACCTCTATAGTCTTCTCAGGATTCCATCCCGCTTCAGGCCTGCCTTCCGCGTTTGTTTTTCCGGAGGCATCAAGAACGTGAATAAGGCCGGAGGCCTGGGTGAGGTCATTCAGGAACTGGTTCCCCAAGCCTTTCCCCTCATGCGCTCCGGGGACAAGACCTGCCACATCCAGAACTCTAATCGGAATATAGCGGACCCCGTGCTCGCACTTGGAGTTCTTTGGAACGCATGTAACATGGAGTTTCTTGCATGGACACTCAGAAGCCGCGAAAGCCACGCCCTGGTTGGGCTGGATCGTGGTGAATGGATAGTTGGCTATCTCCACCTCTGCGAGAGTGAGGGCCTTGAAGAATGTTGATTTCCCCGAGTTCGGGCAGCCTACAATTCCTACTAGCATGAATCATTTTTGAAAGAGAAGCATAAATAAGGATTTTATTTCGTCTTCTTTATCTGCAAATAGAATTCTGTCTGGGCCTTCAGCGAAAATACCCTCGAGATTGCCATGCCCAATATGAATATTATTCCCGAGACTGCAAGCTGCGGAAGCCTGTTCTCGATTGTGTATATCAGGTTCGTGAGAGTTGCTGTGGTTATGTTCCCGCCGGATCCTGCAAAATCGAGTATTATCCTGAATATGAGAGCCAGAAGGGGCAGGGCAAAAATCGCGAGTATTATAAGCGAGAGCACGGCTATGAGCACCCACATCAGGAAGACCTTGAATGGCTGGTGCTTGAATATGTGCCAGGAATCCTTCAGCGCCTTCATGAAGCCGTTATCCTTAACTATCACGCTTTGCATACCGAAGAAAAATACAAGTCCCACAAATATGGATATCACCCATCCCACAGCGGGAATCACCGCTACAAGACCGGCTATTATTGCCGAGACAGCTGCAACGCCCAGGAGTGAGAAGTATCTTGTGCGCGATACTTTCCAGCTCTTGCCGAATTCCTTCTCCTTATGGCTCTGGTGTATGAGAGCGCCGTTTATCCATATGCCAATGAGGAGCCATAGTATGAATAGCCAAAGAAGCTCCAGGATAAACGCAGCCGCGTTACCGAACAGTGTGAGATCCTGAATGCCCGCCATGAGGTAAATGAAAAACATGCTGTTGGCCATAATGAGCGTAAACGCTACCGACACAAATGCCAGGTCAACGATGAAGAATGGCAGCCACCTCTTTGGCTCGATGCAGAATGTGAACGCTTTTTTCAGTGGCCCTACATAATCAATGTTCATGCTAATATTTTGCATGCCTATTTATAAACTTGCCACTGTGCAAAGAGGGCTTCAACTGAATGAAAGACACAATTTCTTCATAGAACGATCTCGGCACATTAATTGTCATTTTCCCTCCAAGAGGTCGCTTGGCTAAAATGACATTAAGTGCCTTGACTAATAATTAATTATGAAAAAATTAAATCTTTCAGAAATTGAATTAAGCATAAAAGATAAAAGAAGAAATATTCGATTGCCAGAAGAGCTAACAATTGAATTAGCTGAAGATATAGGGATAATGGTTGGAGATGGGTGCATATTTTTCCGTCAAAACAAGCATGATTATGACATATCAGTTACGGGGCATTTAATAACGGATAAAATTTTTATTAAAGAGTATGTGAATAATCTGAAACGAAAATTATTCAATGTTAATTTTAGGTTTACCGAAAGACATGAAATAAGCACGTGTTTTTTGAGAACATATTCAAAGGGATTATTTAATTTTTACACAAAAATAATCAAATTACCAATAGGTTCAAAGAAGGAGGCGGGTGTACCGGAAATTATAATGAATTCTGACTATAATATAAAAAAGGCTTTTCTAAGAGGGCTTGCAGACACTGATATGACATTGGTCTTTAAAAGAACACACAAAGGCCTCTTACATTATCCTCAAATAAAACTTAATACAGTAAGCAAAAAACTAGTTTTAGATACTAAAAATATCCTCGAAGAGATCGGATTTAAACCAACTATTTCCTGTGATATGAATATGGTTCATTCAAAAACAAAAAGGCCATATATAACAAATTATTTATGTCTTATGGGAAAGAAGAATCTTGAAAAGTGGATCCAAGAGATAGGTTTTAATAATCCAAAAAACATCCTTAGGTACAATCTATGGAAAAAAGAAGGATTTTCCCTAGAAAATGAAGAGATAGAAAGGATTATGAG
>JBGPBG010000062.1:0-5201 GCA_041481105.1 Candidatus Aenigmatarchaeota archaeon | reverse complement strand
TTGGCAAGAAATTCTTTGGCAAGGACCTTTCTGATTCTCTGCTGCAGGATATCGCGGAAAATGCCCTTACATTCGGAATCCCGATAGAGCACGTGGAAGACAACATTTACCTGATGAGGCTCGACCAGGGTCCTACAGGGGCATTCAAGGATTTTGCAGCTCAGTACATGGCCCAGACAATGAAATACTATTCCAAATATCTTGACAAAGAGATGGTAATAATAGTCGCCACCTCTGGGGATACAGGGGCCTCAATTGCGAAGGCCTTCCACAGAATGCCCGGATTCAAGGTTTATGTGATGTATCCAGAGAAGGAAATATCCAGAACGCAGGCGGCCCTCATGGACATTCTTGGGGACAATGTTTACGTAAGGTCGGTTGATGAAAAATTCGATTCATTGCAGGACTGGGCGCAGGCGCTTCTGAAAGACAATGACATGAAGCACATAAGCAGGAACAGCGCAAACTCAATACATCTTCTTCGCCTACTTCCCCAGACAATATACCATCTATACGGTTCCTCAAGAATGAGGGATGGGCTCGAAACAATAATAAAATCAGATGCATGCGGAAACTTCGGGAACATGACCGCTGATGTAATCGCGATGAAATATATGGGTAACACTGTCGGGAAGATATTAGTAGCCACGAACGAAAATGACGAGTTCCCTGTTTTCATGGCAACGGGCCTCTACAAGCCCATAAAGCCCTCAAGGGAATGCCTCTCAAATGCGATGAATGTTGGCAATCCTAGCAATCTCAGGCGATTGTTTGACATATACAAAGGATCTATAACAGGAGAGGGTGAAGTCCTCAAGATGCCTTGGATGGACGAGATGAGAAATGAGCTCTTCGCGATGAGCGTGTCCGATGGGCTAACGAAAAAACGCATAAAAAAGATGTGGATAGACCATAAGATTCCGGTTGAACAGCATGGGGCGACATCGCTTGAAGCCGCATACAGATACAGGGACGTGACAGGGGACAGGGCACCCATACTTGTGACGGAAACGGCAGCGCCATGGAAATTCCCTGCAACGCTTGAAGAGCTTAACGTTGATTATGACGTTCCGGAATGGGTAATAAAAATGGGAGAACTGCCCAGATTCAATAAGAAGCTTCCCGGAAGCTATGAAGCGATAAAGGAAGATTTCAGGGCAACTTTCTGCTAATATCATCCAGAACGGAAAGCTTTACAAGCGTGACAATCAATAATCAATTAGTGATTGGATGAAGATAGCTCTTTTGGCGATAGCGTCTACATTGTCCCTTATGGCTTATTTCATTGTAAATCTGGTCATGTGCACGGCCTGCATGATTCCTGGCTGCGGTCTTGCTTCCATAGCAATAAGCTTCTTTGTTTTGGTTGGCACGTGGGCATTCCTGCTGTTTACTGAGTCTGGTTTTGAATGAGATTCTACCACCTAATTATGGCAACAGCGGCCATTTTCTTTAAATTCCGCCGCCGCCATATATTAATCATACCAGCAGAAGCGGTGGACGGATGAGGACAAGAATTTTAGGTATGGTTTTCATTGCCGTATCTATCGCCTTTTTACTGGCCTCCTTTTACACCGAAAGCATTCTGTTCCTGAATTTCAATGTCCTGTCTGCAGGGATCTCTATAATCTCCGTTGTTTTTGCGGTAGCGTTTCTAGAATATGCGGACAAATCCGAGATAAAGGCGCAAAAGAAAGTCATCAGCGAGGTCAGCGATGAAATGGACGAACTCACATCCGCTCTTGCTTCTGACCTGAAAAGGGAGGACAAGATTAAGGCTGACCTTAAGAGGGAAATTGGCTCCCTTACCTCGGACATGAAGAAACAGGATAAAACTCTTGCTTCCGGCCTGAAAATGCAGGAAAAAACCCTCTCCTCTCGCATGAAAAAGCAGGGGAAAGTAAACGTTGAAATAAAGAAGAGAATAAGAGACATCTCTTCTGACGTGAAGAAGATGGGCAAGCCAGCTGGAAAAAAGGAAAAATAGCCCGGAGCGGGCGGCCATGATTTGTCTCGAATCGGGTCTATCTATACGTGTTTTGCGTATCTATACATGTCTATGGATACGCCTATATATAAAAGCGACGGGGACTGTGATTGTCGGACTTGTCGGGGGCGTATCTATACGCGCTAAATGCTCACGGAAGGCCATACATGCGCTGCCCATAACGCTATATGCTTCTCAGATTTTCTGAAGGTTTCTGGGATGATACCCTTCTTGCCAAGGCGAAGGATACGATGAATGATATGGCTGCTGACAGGACGAAATATACTATTATATCAAGGAGCGATATCTGCAGCGGGACTGTTATCGTTGCGGTATCCCCCAAAGCGCCTGACTGCACATTAAGGCTGACGCTGCTGAGGGAGGTCAGGACGGCCACGCTTGCCAATGCCCCGATAGCGAAGCCTGCCATTGTTCTTATTAGCGCCTCGCTGGTGATGTGCCTTGTTATATCCCCCTTTGTCCATCCGACGGCCTGCAATATTCCCATTTCCCTTCTCCTTTCCAGCAGATCGGCCGCGTTTATTTTGAACAGCAGCAGGGCCGCAACCGATAATATCAGGCCTATCCCCAGCCAGTAGAATTGCGCGTAAATGCCTGCCACGCCGCTGAGGGAGGCCGAGATTGAGCTTCCGGACAATGCGGTTATGTTTTTGTCTATGGCGGCTATATCGTGCTTTACCTGCCCTTCATTGGACAGGCCGTCTATCTTCAGATAGATCTGGTTAACCCCGCCTGCTCCGCTCAGCTCCTGGGCGTCAGCCAGCGCCATGTATATGTTTGATGAGAATATCTCGCTTCCTTCCTTGATTTTTATTATGCCGATAACCGAGAATGTGCTGTTCCCAATGGTCAATTGGTCCCCTGTTTTCCGGCCATAGAAATTCGCGAAATGGCTTTCCAGGACGATTTTTCCGCTGTCTGCGCTTTTTATGAAATTCCCTTCCTTTATCCATGAGCCAAGTTTGTCGGACATGAAGCTGCCTGGTTCGATTCCTTCGACAGAGACAAAGCTTCCCTTGTCAAAGTCCCACAATATGAGGGATTCCGAGGCGTTCTGCACATGGGGCAGGGATGCTATGGATGTGGCCTCATTGTCGCTAAAGGTTACCCTCCCGAATGGCATCCGTATGTCAGCCGGACCGGATGTCGAATTGCCCTGTTTTTGCAATACAATATCTGCGCCGCTGCTTTTGAACGGCAGATATATGGCTGAGGAATATGCGCTGATGACCGTTGTGATGGTTATCAGCAGCGTTGCAATAACGGCCACTATCAGGACATGGGTTGCCGTCCGCGCCTTTCTTCTTCCCAGCTCCTTCGCGGTGTATGGAAAATACATCTTATCCCTTTCTTGCCTTCTTGCGGTAGATGATGTAGCCCGCGACTGACGCAATGCCGGCTATGGCGATTACGGGCAAGATTAGGGAAAGGTATCCGTTTGCATTTGCGCTGTCTTGGGTTGTTGCCACAGCTTGGCCGGTGCCGTTCAGGACGTCCGAGATGACAGCGTCCAAATCGCCCCTTGTCCACTGCTGGCCTTCAAACCACTGGAATGTCACATTCTTGCCGTTTATCGCGTATTGATACTTGCCGTCTATGAGGATGTTCATGTGCGCAGCCAGCCCGTGCTCGCTCATGTATTTCTGGCCTTCTTGCGTATCCATGTCCACCCACGTGACATTTACCTGGTCACCGTATTTCGAGGTCACGTCCTTGATGGCCTGGATAGTCGGCTGCATGGGGCCGTGCTGCAAGACTCCTGCGATCACTATGTCTACTTTCTTTTGGGCGAGGGCCGGCCGCAGGCCGATGAGCAGGGACGTGCACAGGAGCAAGGCCAGGATGGCAAGCTTCTTATCCATGGATAACCCTCCCGTCCTTCAGCCTGAGTATCCTGTGCGCTTTTTTTGCTATGCCGTTGTCATGCGTCACCATCACAATAGTCAGGTGCCTCACCTTATTGAGGTCTTTCAGCAGCTCTATTATCTTCCTTCCTGTGGCCGAATCAAGGTTTCCTGTTGGCTCATCGGCAAATATTACCTTGGGGTTAGCTATCAAGGCCCTTGCAATTGCCACCCTCTGCTGCTCGCCCCCGGACAGCTCATTCGGGTAATGGCTCAGGCGCTTGCTCAGCCCTACCTGCTCAGCAGCGATTTTCGCCTTATCCAGCATCTCCCTTTTGCTCATCCTTACGGGGAACAGCGGGAGGGCTATGTTCTCAACCACGTTAAGCGTAGGGATAAGGTTGAAGAACTGGAATACAATCCCTATGTTATTCCTTCTGAACAGGGCAAGCTGCTCTTCGCTCATGGAGCTGATTCTTTCCTTGCCAATAACGATTTCCCCTTCATCCGCCCTTTCAAGGCCGGACAGAAGGCTCAAAAGGATCGTTTTGCCGGCGCCCGAGTGCCCCTGTATTGCCAGGAATTCCCCGCTCTTAATTGAAAACGATGCGTTCTGCACTGCCTTGATGTTCCCGTAGGTCTTGGACAGGTTTTTCACGACGATTATGTCATTCATATCTGAGGACCTCCATTGCCTTAAGACTGTTTATTCTCCTTGTAACAATGATTGCTGCCAGGGATCCCAGGATAAGCACGATGGCCAATGATATCAGGGCATAGTCAGCCTGGAATGCTATCGGAAGCGGATAACTCTGCACGGTCTGGACAAGGTCCGGCGATGATGAAAGGAAATGGGGATAAGGATTCAGCTCCCATGGTATGCTGATGGATACCGTAGTCCATGATAATGCGGTTATCACTATGAATGAAATGATTATTCCGGCGGCATATCCTATGGCGATCTGGACGAGCATTTCCATGCCGATTTCCTTCTGTATATCCCTGTTCCTGAATCCAACGGCCTTCATGATGCCGATCTCCTTTCTCCTCTGAAGGATTGCGTGGCTCATGTTCTTTATTATTATCAACGCGGCGCCGACCAGAACAACCGCAGAAATGATAAAAGATAGCTCGTTTGTGAGCATGAAAAGCGATGATATCTGGCTTTCGAAGGATGCGGGCGTGTAGATGCTGTATGTCCCTATCACCTGGCCTGTCGGGGTTTCGCCGCCTTGCACAGCAGCCGCGTTCAGGGTCTCATTTAGCCTCTTAGCGACATCCATCGTTCTTGTCTGCTCTGTGCCGACAAATATTATGTTCACGTCATTCTTCTCGAACGTCTCGGTCTT
>JBGPBG010000061.1:0-5206 GCA_041481105.1 Candidatus Aenigmatarchaeota archaeon | reverse complement strand
GCGCGACTATGTTGTTGTTCTTTTTCAGGTCCATCTCAACCGTGTTGCCAAGGAAAACCTGGCCGTTCGCTATCATCTTCTTGATATTGGATGGCAGGACGATCTTCATCTTGAACATGGGAGCTGAATCGAAATTCAGGTCCACTGTGAGTCTTGAATGATCTCTCCTTATCATGAAATCCATTGTGCGGTTCCGGATTCTCTTCCCGAACCTCTCCATGTACTCCCACTCATCAGGCAGCCTAGGATGGATTTCCAGCATGTTCATTTTCGGCTTTATCCCGAAAAGGAACTCATCCATGGCTGTTATGAACATTGCCGAGGACCACGCCTGCATTCCGCATCCCAGCAGTTCGCCTGTGTCAGCGTGAAGCACCTCAGCGGAAGCCCCCACGGAATTCTCGCCCATTTCAGAGGCCATTGATTTTAGGTAAGCTATAGCCTGGTGAATCCTGTTGTGCTGGAAGCATGCACAGGCTGCCGCCCCTGTAGTGAGTCCCCAGACAGCACCTTTATGGTAGGAATCAGGCTTGTAATCATTGTCATTCAGGGAGCGCGTTCTTACTCCCCATTTTGTCGAGAACTCGGACTGGAGCTTGTCCAGAACATGGGAGACTTTCTGGCCATCTAGCTGGTCCAGGACTGCAGGAGCAATCGCGTTAACAGTGATGTCATCAAGGTCGGGATTCTTGCTGTCCTGGAAATATACTGTCTTGGGGTTCCAGTACCCGACTTTTATCTTGTTCTCAATGTCCCTGGAAAGAGCCGGATTGTAATTCCTTAGCACACGTGCCCAGATTGATTGGACTTCCAGGGCGGATTTGCCCCTCTGGTAAGAATCCATCCATGTTTTCTCAGGGTCATGAATCACAAGCCCGCCATCAACCTGCACATCCCTCGTAATATTTATAAGATCCCTTCTGGAGCTGTTCAGGAATTCACCATCACCCGTGCAGTTTGCATAGTGGTGCAGGGCGAGTATGAAGAGGGGATATGTGTCCGCAAACCCGTATTCCAGGTTACCTTCTGTATCAATCTTGGAGGGTATGTTTTTCGAGAGGAACCTCTCAAGAATATTCCTGGAGACCTCGAATTCCCCGATATGATTGAGCGCTGGTATGCTGATGAACGAATCCCTTGCCCAGAACTCTAAGAACCACGGAAGGCCTGCAAGAATCCCTGCACCCTCCCTGGATTCATGAATAAGCGACCTGAGAGCCATGGCATTCCATATGAATGCCTTGTTGAGCTCCCTGTCAGGAGTGCGTATGAGCTGTTTTCTAGGGCCGGAATCCCTTATCTTCTCCTCAAGAAGTGGCTTCCATCTGGTTAGGCCGGAATCAAACCCCGAAGCCGTCTCATCGAAAGATCTGCTGGAGCAGGAGAAGACGAATGGGATTTCCACTTCCTCTCCTGCATCCATATCAAAAGAGACCTCATAATCCCCCGGAAGGAAGCACCTCTGGACAGAGCCTGGATTGTGCTCTTTGTACTGGTTTTTCGGGGTGAAGGATATAGCTATCTTTCTGTCCATTCTACCCACCCCAAAGGCGGTGAACCACGGCCTGGCTTCGCTCTTAACTAGTACCCAGTTCCTGACCTCATTGAACTCGGACTCGTACAGCCTCGCGTGCCAGTCCTCGCCCTTTTTTCGCATGTTCACAGCAGTTTCCAAGAGAACAGAGACTTTCTTCTTCGGGCCCTTGTTCTTTATCTTGAGAAACGAGACAAGAACGGGCTTGGATTCGGGGATGAAAACGGTCTCCGCGACATCGAATCCGGAAACCTTGAATTTGTGAACAGCACCCCACGGGTTGAGAATGAAGTCCGTGCAGTCTTCCCAGGAAAGCCACTGGTCAGAGTCGGACCTTATACTGTAAGCATAGTATTCAACATGCTTTATGGGAGGCGCCCAGAACCCGCACCACTTTGTCCGGAAGCCCGTGTCAGCATACCTGCAGAAAAAGGCCCTTCGGTTTGCAAGGATGTAATGTTTTCCCTGGAAATTCTTGAGAGTCCAGTCCAGCATATTTAATATTTGGTCGGCTGGCTAATAAAAATCGTTTCCTGCCCCTAAATTTATTATGGTAATCGACAATAGAGATATAATATGCAGAAAGGGAACAGATTCCACATAGGCGACATTGCATGGGAATTCCCGCCAAACATAGTGGGCGGGCTTGGAACATACCAGGACGAGCTTTTCAAAAGGCTCGCGAAGAAGTTCCAAATCACAGCCATACCCCTCATGAGGGATGGCGACAAGAAAGCGCATGAACAGATTAACGGTGCTGAAGTATACAGGATAAAGCCCGAGCCCGAGCTTTTTGACGCGTACAAGCTCCTCACACCGAACGAATGGTATGTGGGAGGGGACTATTTCGATTTCACAATCCAATCAATAGAAATTTTGTGCAGGATAGAGCATCTTGATTTAATTCACTCTCACGACTGGCTTGGGATGTGGGCAGGCCTTGTTGCAAGCAGGCATCTCAACAAGCCATGGGTAATAACCATGCACTCATGCGAGATCGGGAGGAACCCCAACCCGAACCAGTGGCTCGTGGAAATCGAGAAGCTCGGGTCCAGGGCAGACAGGGTGATAGCCGTAAGCAACGGGATAAAGGACGAGCTGATAAAGATGGGCTACCCGAACAAGAAGATAGAGGTCATACATAACGGGATAGACCTGGAGAAATTCGACCCTGCAAAAATCCCGAGCGAGCAGTCCAAGAAGAAGCTCGGTTACGACGGGAAGAAGATAATATTTTTCGTGGGAAGGCCTGTCAGGGAGAAGGGGATTGACACCCTGCTGAAAGCGTTTGACGAGGTCAAAAAGGAAATAGCTGACGCGAAGCTCGTGCTCCTTAGCAGGGGTGACATTCCGAACCTCGCGCCAGATGTTATACACATAAATGACTTTGTATCCGAGCAGGAGAGGATAGCGCTTATATCCGCATGCGACGTGTTTGTGGTCCCCTCCCTTTACGAGCCGTTCGGGATTGTGGCGGTGGAAGGGCTTGCCATGGAAAAGGCTGTGATAGGCTCAAGGACAGGCGGCATAAAGGAGATAATAGAGGATGGGAAGTCAGGCCTCCTGTTCGAGCCCGGGAACCATATGGAGCTTGCTGACAAGATAAAATTCCTTCTCAAAAATAACAGCGAAAGGAAACGGCTGGAGAAGAATGCACGCAAGAGGGCTGCTTATTTTACATGGGAGAAAAATGCCAGGAAAGTGACCGCCATATACAACAGCCTGCTTCGTTCAAAAAGGTGATTGATTGATAAAGAAGGTCCTGCTGCTTAGCAGGGAGCTTACTGACAAGGAAAGCGTTTCAGAATACGTGAAAAGCCTTGCCGGATTTCTCGCGAGCAAAGGGATAGAGGTCCATATAGTGTGCTTCAGCAGCTCCCCAGAAGAGGTGAAGCTAGGCGAAAGGATTCACGTGCACAAGGTGCCCCTCATAATACACGGGGATAATTTCTTCAACTGGTCCATGCTGATGAACAACGAGCTCAAGAGGTGCAGCCGCGAGATTTTTGAATGGAAAGGCTTTGACATAATCCACGGGAACGACTGGGTGACTTCCACATCCGCGATTTCTTTAGCCAAGTTCACGGAAAAGCCGCTTATCGTGACCATACACTCAACAGAGAAAGAACGCGGGTTCGGGACAAAGCATTCAGGGATGATTTTTGACATGGAGTGGTGGCTCACATACGAGGCAGGATGCGTGCTTTCAAACAATGAGAGGACATGCGATTCCCTCAGGCATGATTTGCAATTACCTGAGGAAAAAATCAGGCTGATAAACCCGCTCCAGCAGGGATGGCAGAACGAGGTCCTTGAGATTTATAAATCATTTGAGGAGCAGAGCGCGAAAGCGGTTCAAATAACACAGTGATATAATGAGAATTTTAATGGCTACATGGGAGTTTCCCCCGTTCAAGGTCGGGGGGATAGGAAGCCACTGCCATGACCTCTCCAGGATGCTAGCTTCCAAGGGCCATGACGTGCACATCCTCACGTATGGCGACAAACCTTCCGAAGAGAGCGAGGAAGGTGTCTCAATCCATCGGGTCCCCTCCACATACGCTCCTGACACCATTTCCTGGTCCATGTTCCTCAGCCACCAGATGGAGAAGAAGGCGATAGAGCTGCACAAAGAGGAAAAGTTTGACGTGGTTCATGCTCATGACTGGATGACTGTTCCTGCTGGCGTGGGAATAAAAAAGCTGCTTAACCTGCCGCTGGTTTTCACCCTCCATTCCACTGAGAAAGGGAGGTCAGGAATCCATGACTCATACACAAAAATGATAAACGACCTGGAATGGTACGGGACTTATGAGGCGAAAGAGGTTATTACAGTCGGGCAGGATTTCTATAACGAGGTCAAGTCGCTCTTCAACATTCCTGACGAGAAGATACACTACATAAGGAACGGCGTGGACATCTCAAAATTCGACAGCACGAAAAAAGAGATTGAAAGGAGCGATTATGCGTCTGACTGGGAGAAGCTTATCCTGTTCGTGGGCAGGCTTTCGCACCAGAAGGGAATAGAATACCTGCTCGGCGCAGTGCCAGGCGTGCTCTCCCAGCATCCTGATGCGAAGTTCGTGATAGCAGGCGGGGGCGCTTTGGATTACTACAAGAGCATGGCTTACAGGATAGGAATCGGCCACAAGACATATTTCACAGGCTATCTTCCCGAGGACAGCCTCATCTCCCTCTTCAAGAAGGCTGAGTTGACAGTAGCGCCTTCAGTATACGAGCCTTTCGGGATTGTTGCACTGGAATCTGCAGCAGCACGGACTGCCACAGTAGGCTCATATGTGGGAGGATTGAAGGAAACCATAATCCATGAAAACACAGGCCTCCATTCATATCCTGCTCACATACAATCGCTCTGCGACCAGATCAACCGCTCCCTATGGGATGATGACTGGAGGAAGTGGATGGGAAGCAATGCCAGGAGGATGGTGCAGGAAAACTACACATGGGACAAGATAGCAAGGTGGACCACGGGGGTTTACGGGAAGGCAATGGAGATGTGGGACTAATTTTGCGCTTAAAACGGGTTCAAAGCGAATAAAAAACCTATTATCAAGAAAAATCATGTTTAGCCTCTTTGATAGCTATAAAACTATAGTAATAGGGGAAAATCACAAAAACCCTCTTCATGTAAATGAAGAGGCCAGAATAGTT
>JBGPBG010000060.1:0-5226 GCA_041481105.1 Candidatus Aenigmatarchaeota archaeon | reverse complement strand
CGGGAAAAACCAGTGGTATGAATATCCTGACAAGCAGTTCTGGTACAGGATAAAGGCGGAAGGGACGTGCGGAAACCAGGAATGCGCTTCTTCAGGGACCTGCGACTGCCCGTGTACGCCGCCTTACTGCTACTGGAATATAGGTTATGTTGACACCCAATCTTCTGTCAGAGCGGATGATGGGCTCAAGTTTATACTTGATTTGGGCACTGTAATAGCGCCTCCCACGAGCGCGAATCCTGACATAAAATGGTCAGAGATTCTTAACAACCCCACCTCACAATATGGGGTGCAGACCACAATGAGAATGGCATGCGGCAACATGGATTATGCCGGTCACCTGACAGACCAGAACGGGTGGATAAAAATGACCCTCCAGAATTTCCAGCCAATACCAGGAACTTACTGGAAAAAAGCCACTGTCGGGCCATTTGACGAGTTTAGCCTTACGAATGACAGGCAGAAGTTCATCACAGGAGGATGCACCCAGCCTTATGTCTGCGGAGGAATTTACAAAGACACAACCCTCCTTAATTCAGGGTCGGATTACACGGCAAACGCAACCTCAGGGGAAGTGATAATCAAGAACTACAGCCCGTCAGCCATTTACACAATGGTATACCTCCCGCCCAATGGTCCTCTTTTATGCGCATACACATCATCGAAGGTTATCAATTCCACAACATGGACGAAGACGAAGACGGATAGCGGCTCTGTAAGCTACAGCCAGCCTTTCTCAAAAACATACACGCAGGCACAGGTGCCTTCTGTGTTTAATGACACCAACAAAGGCTTCATAAATCCCCCGTCATGCCCTTCTTATGCGCTGGAATGCACGCAAACCGCAACCTCATATTCCGCTGTCATGGCAAACGATCCAACCGTAGGGAACATACAAATCAGCTTTAACAGCCAGACGAGGACGGCAATCGCGACTCTTCTGTCTCCCGAGATAGGGAACCGCCTCCTCATGATAAATCTTTCCGACTTCATTGGCCTCAGAGCGCCATCATCATTGGGAAGCCATACCCTTGCAATCTCTCTCGAGTCGGGAGGCTCCGAACTCAGTAGGGGGGAAACCGACTTCGGCATTTGCCAGGATAAGGACCATGACGGTTTTTGCGTAGAAAACGGGGACTGCAATGATACCAATCCCAACGTCCATCCCGGGGCGCCCGAGCTCTGTAATGGCATAGACGATGACTGCGATGGTGGGATTGATGAGCCTTTCCAGGCAGCCGGCAGCAAGCTTGGGACAGAGTGTGGGGTAGGCGTCTGCAGCGGCACGTGGGTATGTGCACCAAATCGGACAGCTGTCATATGCAACAGCACGATTAAACCTGGCATCGAAATATGCGATAACGGCATTGATGACAATTGCGATGGTGTGGTAGATGAGCACTACAAAAATGATGCAAATGGAAATCCTGTGCGTGCATGCTACTGCCAGAACGGGCAGTACACAGAATACTGCATATGCCAGGACAACCAGCGCAAGCCTTGCGGCGGCAGCAATGCCGGAACATGCAAACAGGGCTACCGCATCTGCGTAAAGGGGTCATGGACAGAATGCCTGGGCGCAAGCAGCCATTCCGAAGAGGTCTGCAACGGCAATGATGATGACTGCAACGGAATCGTAGATGACGTGAATGGTGGTGATTCAGTTGCCGCGACCAAATGCGGATGCTACGGAGGGGCGCAACCCTCGCAAGAGATTTGCGACGGGATAGATAACGACTGCAATGGTCTTATAGATGACGGGATACAGTGCTGCAGGCCAGGAGAAACAAGGACATGCGGGATTAACATGGGCATATGCAAATCAGGGATCCAGACATGCGATACAAAGGGAGAATGGGGAGCCGAATGCAGAGGCGGGGTGAAGCCGGCTGACGGGAATTGCAACACTCCTGTATCTTCCTGCCAGAACGGGAAAAAAGATGCTGGCGAAGAGGGTGTGGATTGTGGCGGTGTGTGCGCACAAAAATGCGAAGGAATTCCTTACAACTGGCTGCTTATTGCAGGAGGTGTTGTTCTCATTATAATCGCTGTGGTGTTCCTGGAACTAAGGGGTAAATTATAGGGAAAGAAACTGGAACAACAGAAAGATTTTCATTTCTTGTTCAGAAATTTGTCCAGTGCCTTGTTTTGCTTTAACTCTGAGTCAATCACCATTCCGTCTCTTGCAGCTATGGTTTTTATCCCGGTTTTTTCCTGGATCCACCCGGCTTCCTTCTCAGCCACGCCCCTCATCATCCTCATTCCGAAGTGCGTGATTATAGCGGTTTGCGGCTTCACACCTTCTATCAGTTCTCTCGCACCTTCCGAATCCATGTACCCTTTCAGCGGGAACCTTCTCGGCCTGTGGCAGTTTATCACAAGATACTTGCATCCGGAGAAATGCTTCTCCTGGCCCTCATAATATTCCCCGTCTGCAGTGTAGCCTAGCTTGATCCCTTCGCCGCTGAAAACATATCCCAGGCACTTCGGCTCTGTATGCCTTGCCTCGACGGCCTCTATCCTGACGTTCCCTATGTTGGCCTTTTTCCCCGGCTCCATGAATTCGTGCCTCTCCACTGCGTTGAGGTGGTATTTCGAGAAGCTGGGTATGAAGTCGCTACCTTCTGCACACCTGAAGACATTCTCATTCCCGAGGATCACGCCCTTCTTCTTGAGCGCTCCCTGAGTCATGGCTTCCAGCACCATCTGTGCATCCGTGGTGTGGTCCGGATGCGCATGGGATATTACTATTCCTGTGAGCTTTCTCAGGTTCACGCCGTACTGCTTCGCCCGCACAAGCGCCCCGGGGCCCGGATCCACATGGATCATCTCCCCTGCTAGTTCCAGAATCCAGCCTCCGGTCGCTCTAATCTGCATTATCGTGACGAACCTTGCCCCACCTGTTCCAAGAAATGTTATTTTCATGCATACCCTCGAATTGTTTAACCTTTATATTGATACTTCCAATTAAATGTATATGGCTTTCACACCCCAGGAACCGATAAGGGTAAGGACGCCGAGGGGCAGGGAGATACTTGGGACCATCCAGGAGCTTCTTGGCGCGAGCAGGTTCCATGTCCTTTGCACGGACGGGAAGAAGAGGCTGTGCAGGATTCCCGGAAAGTTCCGCAAGCGCATTAACGTGCGCATAGGCGACATAGTTCTCATAACCCCTTGGGATGTCGAGCCTGACACAAAGGGAGACGTGGAGTGGATATACAACCGGACGCAGGCTGAGTGGCTGCGCAACAGGGGATTCATAAAATAAGTTTTTAATTTTCCAAAGAATTCACAATCACTGTGTTTTCGCTTCCTTTATCAGTTCCTCAATAACCGCCCTGAACTCCTTCTCCTCCAGCGTGAGGTTCTGCTGCTGTTCATAGCCGTTCCCTATCCTCCAGTACTTTCCTCCGAACACGAATGTAGGTATTGAGTTTTGCGGGTTGAATTTTGCGAAAACAGCCTGCTCAGAAGCAGGAACTGCAGTCTCGACTTCCGGGGTGAGTGTGTTATCTCCTGTATCAAGCTCCCAGTGATATGCCACTATCTTGCCCTGGCTCACGTATTCGCTTACGACTCTGTCATAGGTGCTGGCTATCCACTGGCAGTGCGGACACCATGTTGTGGAGAAAAGCCTTATGACAGGCTTCCCGTCTATGGTTTCCACAGGACCCTCTATGGCCTTGAATGTCTTTATGTCAGGATTCGTGATGTTCCCTGTCTGGTTGTTTCCAGGGGGCAACTGCTGAGTGCACCCGCTTATCAGGACAACTGCAAAAACCGCTGCAAGAACCAGACTGAAAACAATCTTTTTCATAAAAATACCTTTAAAGCAGTTTATTCCTATCGGGGCTTATAAGCCTTGCCCATTTTCTTCGGGAGTTCGCTCAGCTTTAAAAACCAATATGCATATATATAAACCAGCTTTCTATATACTGCTATTACCTAGCGCTATTAAGGGGTGGAAATTTATGTACAAGATGCTTACGGTGGAGGACAAGATAAGGGTTCCTCCCGCAAAGTTCAGCCTCGGGCCTGAGAACGCGGTAAAGGCCAGTTTAGACGAGAGGTGGGAAGGAACGGTGGACAAGAACCTCGGGGTGGTATTGTCCGTGGTCTCTATAGAAGGGACTGGAGAAGGCAAGATACTTCCCGGAGACGGAGCAATACACTACCCAGTGACCTTCAAGGTCATAGTCTACCAGCCTGAGATGTATGAGGTTGTGAAGGGCCAGGTTATAGACATAACAGAGTTCGGGGTTTTCGTGAGGATGGGGCCTGTGGACGGGATGGTGCACGTTTCCCAGCTTATGGATGATTTCGTTTCATATGATTCGAAGAATTCGACATTCCTCGGGAGGGATTCCAAGAGGATCCTCAAGGAAGGTGACGTTGTTAGGGCAAGGATAATATCCGTGTCAATGGGACCTGACAGGCAGTACAAGATAGGCCTCACAACAAGGCAGCCGGGCCTTGGGGCGCTCTCATGGGCGGAAAGGAAGATTGAAAAGAAAGAGGCTCCTGCAAGGAAGCCTGAAAAGAAGAAAGGTGGAAAATAAGGTGGAACTATGGGAGTTAGGGATAAGGTTTGCAGGAACTGCAAGAGGTTTGTGGAGGGCTCTGTGTGCCCTGTATGCAGCCAGGCAAACTTCTCAAGAAGCTGGAAGGGTGTGGTTTTCATCAACGACCCGAAGGATTCGGAGATAGCGCAGGCCATGGGCATAACAGTTCCCGGGAAATACTGCCTCTGGGTCAAGTAATGAATTTAAAGATTGTATAGTTAATTGTCAGTTGGAAGGCGGAACCTTGGAATGAAGGCGTCTCTTGACGCCTTCGGTCCAGAATCCTTCTCCGGCAAGTTGCGAATGGATTGACGGCTTGCAGAAACTGAATAAAGCCGTCTTTCAAAAAATCAGGCGAAGCGTATGAAAATCGAAATAATATCGCAGAAAAAGAATCCTCTTATGGGAAGGGAGGACGTGCAGGCCAGGATAAACCATGACGGGCAGAGGACCCCTTCAAGGCAGGAGATTCTCAAGGAGCTAGCTCACATGCTGAAAACTAACGAGAATCACATAATTATTGACAGGATTTTCACGGTCCAGGGACAGGCTGTCTCCAACGCCAAGATTATGGCTTATGAAAGGAAGGAAGACGTGCCTGCTTACAAGATGGACAAAATGAAGCGCAGGATGAAGCTCACAAAGGAGCCTGAGGCTCCTGCGG
>JBGPBG010000059.1:0-5295 GCA_041481105.1 Candidatus Aenigmatarchaeota archaeon | reverse complement strand
TTTGAGAAAATGAAAAAAATACTTCCTCGTGGCGCTTACAATAGCTAACCAGGCAAGTTGTAGGAATACTTCAAACCATATTTACCTAGCTTCCAGACCTCTTTTATGGCATAGGAAAAGCCCTTTTAAAGCCAAAGGTCGATAGTGGATTCCATGAACAAGAGAATCCAATCGCATGGGGAATGTCCTTGTCACGGATATATGTGGGACGGCAAAACCGAGGCTTATGATATATTCAAGCCCTTGTGCTATAATCCTGAAGTGAAATCGCTTGGTTTGTTCGAAATAGTCCAGTTATGCGGCTGTGGAGATCCTGTGAAGCTTGACAGTGCTGAGTATTGTGCTGCATGCGTGTTTTTCCCGGAACAGCATAAACAGGACGCCCGCTTTTCATAGCGTTCTGCCGCCCGGAATCCCACTCTCCAATCCCAAACCCCAAAGCCCGGGGTTAGGGCATATGCGCTTAAAAATATTTGCTCCATTAACTGATTATGAACTACAGCATCAGGGAGCTTCGGGTGGCAATAAATAGATTCCTGGATAACATGGGGGAGACGAATCAGGATGCGTCACAAGCTCTCGGGGAGCTAATCAAGGATATCGGGGATTATCCAATAGATTTATTCTCCAAAGTTTATGACACAGAACTGAACAAGCGTAAAATCAATGCGCCAAATACCCTTAATGAGGCGTAAGCCTCACACCCAAACCCCAAATACAGGGATTGTTTAGCGTGCCCCACCAGCCAGGAAGACCTTGGGGAAAGCTTGGAAACCCTTAAATATCTATTTAACCTAAAAATAGGTATAAATATACCTAATAATAGGTAGTTGAAGGAAAGATAGAGGAGAGGAAGATGCTTACGGGAGAACAGCTGAAGATATTCTCGGTGCTGTGCAGGGAGCCTTTCAGGAGGTTCACATTCAAGGAGATAAAGGCGCTCAGCGGGCAGAGGTCCAACAACGTGGTGCAGATCGCGCTCGGGAAATTCGAGAAAGAGGGGATCGTCCGGGTGGAGAGGACGGGAAACGTCAAGGCGTATTCGCTTGAGATGGACAGCGGCCTGGCGCTTTCCTACCTAAATCTGATAGGCGAGGCAGAGCTGCAGGAGAGCAGGAAGCTTCCGGAACAGGCCAGGAAGGCGGTAAATGAGATAAGGGAGAGGGTTTCCGGGGAGACCGGATTCTTCATCCTGCTGGTCTTCGGGAGCCATGCGGAGGGGAAGGCCTCCTCCCGGTCGGACCTGGACGTTGCGCTCATCGTTGAGAATGAAGAGGCGAGAAAGGAGGTGGCGCCTTCGATGGAGACCGTGAAAAGGAGGTCGCTTGTCAGGATAGACTATCACGTTTTCACTAGGAAGGAGTTCGTGGGGATGCTTTCTTCCGGCCAGGAGAACCTGGGAAAACAGATATACAGGAAAAGCGTTATAATCCGCGGAAGGATAGAATACTACAGCATGATAAAGGGGCTTGCGCATGGAAAGATTGGCTGAGCTCTTCTGGAACGATTAGAAACCCTCTTTCATGCAATTATTCATTATGAAATTTCTATCCATGATAAGATGCTTGAAATTCTTTCTCAGTTCATACGAATATCCTAATGTCAGGAATGCGCTATATGCCGTTTTCTTGTTGCCTTCTGCGAGCTTGAGCGCAGGGATGAAATCTGCGTCGCCTGATATAAGAATTATGCAATCACATTTGTCTTTTATGGCATGTTCCACCATGTCCACGGCTATCTTCACGTCTATGCCCTTCTCCCTCTTCTTTATGTTGCCTATGCATTCATAGCAATTGTTTTCAACGAGAGGTCTGCAATTATCGCAAAGCCCGAGATTGGATATTATTTCGCGCTTTTCGTTCAGCATTTCTCGAGTAGAACTTCTCTGAAGCTTTCTTGTTATCACCTCAAAATTTGGCAGCTTCTCAAGGGACTCAAGGAATTCCATATGTTTCCAGTACATTTCCTTGTCATCTTCAACGTTAGGTACGGAGTTGTAATATTTTGTTTGAATATGATTGACATCAAAAGCAGAACAGAGAGATTTGCTTAATTTGAGGTAGTCTATTTGTATCGGTCTGATTCGGAGCCTATTAACTTTTATCAGCAGGTTGATTCCATGGTAGAAGTTGTTTCCATCTATGAAAACTATGGCATTCAATTTCTCAGTGACCACGGCCATAATGATAATATGGAATAGTTCAATAAAAAAAGAAGAATGAACCCAGCATTGCCCCGCCGAAGCGGGACCACACTGGGGACTTAATGATAATACTTTATAGGAAGCTATATAAATACGTGGCTCGCACCCAACCCAAACCCCGAATGCAGGGATTCTACCACCTGTTCATGTTCTGGAAGAGCTGGTCTTCAGTGCCTGAGGCCAAGGCCTTGCGCAGGCCCTGTGCCTGGCCTACGGCTATCTCATATTCGTCTTTTTCGAGCGCCTTCATGACTGCGACTGCGACTTCGGAAGGCGGTATGCCCATGTGCTTCTGTCCGCGCCTTTCCCTCGCTCCCTTGTCCAGTTCGGTGTCCACTGTTGGAGGTATAATCTCGAACACCTTTATGGGAGTGGCTTTCAGCTGGTGCCTGAGGGAGACGGTGAATGAATGGACTGCGGCCTTGGTCGCGCAGTAGACGGGCATGACTGCGATGGGCACGAAGCCCAGGCCGGAGGAGACGTTTATTATGGCGGATTCCTTCCTCTGCAGGAAGTCCGGGATGAAATATGCGGACATGTGCACGTAAGCCTTCAGGTTCGTCTCTATTTCGTCCTCGCCTTCGAACAGCTCTTTCGTGCCCTTCCTGAGGTCAATCATCCTCTGTATCCCCGCATTGTTGACCAGGATGTTTATGTCCTTGAAATTGGAGGCCACCCAGTCGTGCAGCATCCTGCGCTCCTTGTCCTTGGACAGGTCGCATTCCCTGGTATGGATCTGCGGCAGCCTGCTCTTTGCCTCCCTGAGCTTCTCCTGCCTTCTTCCACAGATGATGACTTCGTTGCCATTCGCGAAAGCCTCGGCAAGCGAGAAGCCTATGCCCGTTGCGCCGCCCGTGATAAGGACGGTATTTCCTTTCATGTTCATGGTACGCCTCCTGATTTAGATTTCTTTATACAAGCCCCCTCTTTCCGAACCGGTTATGGTGCGTGAAATCCTGCACAGAACGCCGGACTCTCAGCCCCCTGGACGGCCTGCTGGAGAGAGGGTATCCCAGGCGGCAGGCGTAGGCTATCTTCATGTGCTGGGGGATGCCGAGGATGCGCTTTGTCTCTTTTTCCACAGGATCCTCGCCGAATTCGCTCATGATGTGGAATGAAATTCCCAGGGAATGGGACATGAGCCACATGTTTTCCATCACGCAGCCGAGGCCCACGATGCCCAGGAAATCGCCCGGTGAATCGGGCGCCCTCTTCCTGGAGTCATAAATCACGATAAGGAGCAGTGGGCTGCCATCAAGCGTCTCGCTGATCGGGTGGGGCTTGGCCTTGCGGGCCGCTTCTTCCAGCTTGGAAGGGTCTGTCCATTCCTTCGGGAACCAGGTTCCGAGGAGCCCGGTCTTCTTCCTGAGCAGCTCCTCCTCCGAGAAAGAGAGCTGCTGGTAGTTCTCCTTGAGGAAATCTAATGTGACTTTGGACCTTATGTTACCTATCTTCTTCAGAAAAGGCTTGTCGTCTATTACGAGGATATCGAAGTTCTGCATGTTGTGGGGCGTGGGAGACCAGCGGGCTGCCTTCAGTATCTGCATCAGGTCCTGCCTGGATATCAGGCGCTTGGGGTCAAAGGAGGCTCTTGTCGAATGCCTTGTTTCTATTAGCTTTGACAGGTCTTGCATAGCTATCCTCCTGTAATTAATTTTGTTACTTATAGTTAAAGCATGCCTGTCCAAAGCACGGAGCGGAAAGAAGGATGTGAACTTCAAACCCCATCCCTGTAGCTGTCCATCTTCCTGTAGAAAATCTTCAGATTGTCCAGGTCCGTGAGGATCTGGCTTTTGCCGTCCAGGGAATCCGGGGCAGCCCTGCTGTTTGCGATACGCGATACCTTGTAGACATTCCCGTTCAAGAGATTCTTGTATATCCTTCCGTCCAGAAGGGTTTTCACCCGTTCCATACTTTCCATATGCACCACCCTTGGATTTTCAATAAAATGCATTGAAGGAACGGATATGTCAGCTTCCTCCCCTGTAATCAGGCTCCTTTTTGTAGAAGAAGTCCAGAACGGCCTGCTTCACCGTGAGAGGCTTCCCGCCTCCGATAGGCACAAGCACGACCAGATCCCTCTTGATGGCGGATATCGCGTAAATGCCACCATTCCATGGGTCTTTCACAACACCAAGGTTTTCCATGGCTTTCATGCAAAACACCTCCCGCAGCTCCAGTGTAAAAATAGTTAAAATATACTCCATCAGGATTTGCTTATAAGGGATTCCCGAGTTTTGTTCCACTAATACCCAAATTGTTTCCCAGATTCTGTGAAAGTGTGCGCTGGCCAGCAGAATACACCAAGAAGCCAGGGAATCCATTCTTGGCTGAATTATGTGAGGATTTTTATTTCTGCAACCAGTGCGATATAAATCCTCCCTCAAGAATGAATATCTGTTATGTCCATGAGAACAGTCGTGCTTTCTCCGCCGCAGAATCAGGAAGATGGCATTCCGGAGGGATTCCCTTATCCTGAGATGAGGCCGCTCCAGAGGAGCGCGATAAGGGAGATTTCCAGGGCGTGGGAGGAAGGCGTGAAATATGTCTTTCTGGAGGCGCCCACTGGCTTCGGCAAGAGCGCGATAGCAATCACGCTGGCCAGGCAGAACCCGGCAGCGTTCATACTCGTATCCACCAAGAGCCTGCAGGACCAGTACGTGAGGGAAGGCGCTTTCGAGGCGATCGACGTGAGGGGGAGGGGGAATTTCTCGTGCCTGATTTCCAGGGACAAGACGTGCGATGCAGGGCCGTGCAGGCTTGGCATCTCAGATTGCAGGCACAGACCCCAGAGAAGCCTTCCGGAAAAGGTCCCGGACAGCGGGATCAAGCTTGCCTCCACCCAGAAAGGGGATTTCTGGAAACACAGGGGCTCGCGGCTGTGCCCCTACTGGGAACAGAAGTGCTGGGGCCTGAATCACGATTATCCCGTGATGAGCTACAGCTATTTCCTCTATGAGGCCACGCACCCCAAGGATTTCGCCAAGAGGAAGCTCATGGTGTGCGATGAGGCGCACAACATGGAGGAGGAGCTCATGAGGTTCATCGAGTTCACGATAAGCGACAAGGACCTCAAGCTGGTGAACTGCAGG
>JBGPBG010000058.1:0-5605 GCA_041481105.1 Candidatus Aenigmatarchaeota archaeon | reverse complement strand
GACAAGAGTCGCCTTCTGTCTCGAATCAACTTCCAGCGAAATAACGGGTGAAATAAAGATGGTGGGAATATGCGGACGTCACGAAATCGCGCTTGCCATCAGCCATTCTCAACTCTGAATTCTGCTGAATTTTCCTTTTCTGCTCTCTCTTTTCCAGGAGGCAACAGGTTTGCGCGTATCAGGCCACTAGAGAATGATGAAAGGATGCGTGACATCATGCTCCTGGAAGAAATCAGAAAGATGCGGAAAAGCATTGTAAATAGAAAAATCTGGTGAGAAGGTGGAATATGCGCTGTTTCAGATGCGGGAGCCTGACTGTGGACGTGGTCGGGGAGGCCAGCACGGGGGGCTACAACATGAGCTTTTACGAGTGCAGGTTCTGCGGCTTCTTCAGCCACATCCAGCAGAGGAAGCTGCACTAGAGAGAAATTCGTTGATAGCCGTTCATACAGAGGTGGGAATCGGGACTTGTTAGTGACGAAAATACTTATAAAGCTTATTTTGAGAATAAAAATGTGGTCAGATGGATAATTTCAGGAGCGGCTATAGAATCAGGATTCTATCTTCTGTGGATATCCCAAAAAATTATGCGGATAATCTGGATAAGCTTAAAATCTCCTTAGAACGTACAGACAATATCTATGGCGCCCTGAAGGACATTTACAAAAACAAAGAGGATGAATGGGGAGACATTTGCTCTGCTATAATGGCCAGCAAGGAAGCAAAAAAGTCTGACGTATCCCAGTGGATAAGATTCTATTACAAAAGAGGTGTGCTTCCGCCTGAAATCTATCTGCTTGGAGGGGAGGAAATGCCTAAATACAAGGACTATGTAAAAACATTCAAGGATTTTCCTGAATTCTTTGGCTATCTGGAGAAGATATCAACTGTGGATGTTAGCAAAATAAAGGCAAAAAAGGTATTGATTGTTGATGACAACACACTGTTTCTGGCGGATGCTATGGAGCATCTCGCTAAAGAAGGCTATGAAGTGGAAACCCAACTGACAGGAGAAGGCGCTGTGGAAAGGATAAACAAGGGCAGATATAGTGTGGCTGTTATTGACAAGAATCTCCCAGGGAAAAGGGGAACAGACATAATAAAAGAGATAAAAGACCAGTACGTAGGCAAGCTGCTCGCAAGCGTGGATGTGAACCCTGAAGACATAGAGTACATTCATGCAGGCGCTGACAACATAATCCCAAAAGGCAATCCTGCCATGCTTGTGAGCGGTGTAAAGGAGGCAGCAGCCAAGAGGAGGAGAATAATCTCTTACAGGCAAAGGGATGAGAAGGTCCTTCTGGTGGACGACAAGGATTATGTATGTGAAACGGCAAAATATTGCTTGGGAAAAATGGGATTCAAAGAGAGCCATATCTTCAGAGCAAAACAAATAGGAAAGCCGGATGAAGGGGAAGCTTATAAGATTTTCAAAGGAGAAATTCCTGACCTTGTTATCACCGACTTCAGACAGGATGGTATAAGCACCTTGTTGGAGGAAGTGAAAAAATATGAGAAATCTGTTATACTAATGAGCAATTACTCCAGATACAAGCCGACTCCTAGGCAGTTCCTGCTGTTTGATGTATATCTGGAGAAGCCGGTCTATGGGCCCAAGCTTGCCAGGGCGATTGAGGAGGTTTTTGAGGAAGGAAGCTGGATCATAAGACCAAAGGTAAGGCCGCTTAATCCAGGAGAGATAGGCAAACGAAGATTGGTAGCAGGGCCTCCTACGGCTGGAAAGAACTATGTGTGCGAGCTGTGTACATATCTTATGCCTTCTGTGGGGATGGCAATAAGAGACACGACAAGACCCAAAAGGCTAGGAGAGAAAAGCGGGGAAGGGTTTAACTTCCTCTCGGATGACGAATTCCTGGAAAAGCACGGCGGGAATCCTCTTAATTACTACATCAGCGATGGCTATTATTACAGCACATTCATAGAAGATCCTGTCGGAAAAGATATTCTGATTCCCACATCCTCGGTGGACGGACTGAAAGTGATGGCAGAAAGATATCCCGATTCCAAAAAGATATTCCTGGGAATAGGTCAGCATGCTATGATAGAGAGGATGCATGAAAGGCCTGATGCTGAGAGGAAAAAAAGGATGGAAAAACTGGAGGAGCGTATATTTGGATACCGGGACTATTTTCCCAAGGGAAATGGACCTTTCAAATTCGACTTGATATTGATGAACGAAGGGCCGCCACTTGAGGGTTCTCCCGCATCCCTGAACTACACAGAAAGGAAGTTCAGGGAAACGAGAAGGTCAGCGTTTGACATTGCAAATCATATCATCTTTTCAAGGGATCCATTCTAGCTTAATTGCTTCTGCTCCATGCAACTCAATGTGGTTTCTGTCATTATCCTGAGTATCTCCATAATGGGCGAGAGATAGTTTATGAAAACGAAATCATCGGGCTTTTCCATAAGCGAATTCTGGAGCTTCTTCTTGATTGCATCCCTGCTATTCTGCAGATCCCATGCCAGCGTAGCGTCAAACTTGAACTGCATCTTGGAATAAATGCCTATAAGCTTGAGCATCTCGTTAAGAATCCTGATGCTATCCTTCCTGAATGCATGCTTTGAATCGATTACGTCCCTGCAGAAATACTTGAATATGTCTGCTATGACATCCACGCTTATCAAAATATGGTAAAACTGGGGAGAATTTTCAGGGCTGTTCAGCTTGCCCTGATTCAGCAGCCGGATGCAGTAGCTCACGAATTTTGTGATTGTGTCATGCTTTTCCTCTATTGTGGAAAGGGTGGATAAGTCGTTCTTTTCCAGGCTTGATATCATGTCCTCGAATGCCCCCTCAAGCTGGAAGAACACTTTTCTGAATATGCTATCAAACTCCTTCTCCGAGGATTCCGTGATCTCCTTGATTATGCAGAAATTTCCTCTCTGTTCTATTATCTCCATGCCGATTAAGCGATTGACTTCCTCATGGATTATGGATATGACGTTGACGTCCTTCCCCACCCTGAAGTGGTAGACAGTGTTTTTGTTGAAGTTGACCTTTATCTCGCTGTAACCCCTCCTGTACAGGCTTCTTATGTAGAATATTATGGATGTCCTGTCAAGCTTCGAGACGTCCACCTCTATCCTTCTCGGCTCCGCGTGCGATTCCGTGCTAACGAGAAGCGTCTTCCCCTTCTCCTCAACGTCAAGCTCGCTTCCCCGCGTGATTCCGTATTGCTTCGTCCATTTCACAGGGAGAGAAATAATAAGGGTGGAAGGCCCATGCTTGACAACTTTCCTTCTCATAAGAGGTAAATTGGCAGGCTAATTTATAAACATTTGCTTTTTTCATCAAAGTGTGCTTAAAATAAAAAATATGCACAAGGCAAGGAAGAAAGATATATGTCAAAGAAAAAACTCTTATCACGTTGAAATCTGGTGGAAGCATGGAAAGAAGAGATGTGATAAACTTCCTGCGCATTAAGGGTACTGGTTTTGTGGCAGGCTCCGCTGCAAGGATGCCCGGCTGCGGTTGCAGCGCAAACGGCATGTGCTATCCTTGCTATGAAAGGGAAGTGGATGCCTGGCTTGAAATTACAAAGAGCCACGAGGGTGAAAAGGGTGGACAGCCCACAGGATAGGAAGGAAGCAGAAGGGATGGGAAACGCGAAAATAATGGCGCGCATAGCGCAAAGGCTTACAGAGCAGTTTCTGCTTACCACAGGGGACTCAAGGATATCATTCGCCAATAACGGGTTCCTAGAGCTTTCTGTTTACATGCGCAACGGAACCATCCATGCCTCAGGATTCCTCGTGCTTAGGACCTGTGCAGTCGGGATTGGTTCTGCTGATTCTGATACGCTCAAAAAACAGCGCTGCCAGATGGAGAAGATATCATTCTTCCCGATAGAGATAACCTATCACAGGCCGCAAAGGAGCCTGGAATCCTTTTTCTAGCGACGTTTAATATGCAACCATTAATATATTATTATTCCAACAAATAGAACTGCCAGAAAGCTGTCTTCCCGAAGTGAGATTGAAGGCGTCCGCTGACGCCTTCCATCGAGAATCGCCTGTGTGGCTCAGCTGGTAGAGCGCCAGACTCATAATAAAATCCCTTTCGAACGAAAGACTGAAGGTGTCAAGAGACACGTTCCTTCGAAAATCGAAAGGCCTTAGAGATTCCTAAAGAACAATTTACCGATTATGAGTTTTGAGTGACATAGAATCACTGTGAGAAATCTGGAGGTCGTGGGTTCGAAATCAGCCCTTTTTTCAAAAAAGGGTTGAGATCCCAAAAACCGCTACCTGAACGGTAACATTGGGTCACGAAATTCCCGCCACAGGCATGGGGAGCTTTCCAGAAGAAGCACGGATCTATAATGAGCTAATGGTGCTTCGGTAGTGGGCATCATCTAGGCATTCCTTCGAATGCATCTTTATTTCCTTGATGAACCTGTCCAAGCAAGAATTAAAGTCTTGCATGTCATCCTTAAAAAAATAGTCATCAGCGCCTGCTTCCTTTGCAGCTTCTCTGTACTCGGGCAAATTATAATTGGTCAGTATATATACCTTCATTTCCGGGCTGCCTTTCTTGAACTCTCTGGTTAGTTCGATGCCATTTGGTCCCGGAGGCATATGGATGTCCAGGACCGCCATATCGTACCTGCCAAAAGGCTGCTGTTTCTCATATGTCTCAAGCACCTCATTCCCGCTCCTGCATTCAAATATCTTATAGCTGTTGCCAGCAGCATCAGGGGATAGACTTCGTACATTTTCTCTTATTATCTGCAGAAAGAAAGCACTATCATCTGCAATCAGTATCTTCCTCATGTGATAAAATTAGCAAACAGCTTATTAAACCTATAGCGGGCACAATTGCCACATTGGGTATACCGCCCTTTATTTTAATCCCCACGTGAAATAATAGCACAGTCGAGGCCATGAAATGATAATCCTCAAATGGGAACCCAAGACAGGGATATGGTGCGAGGAGGAGGACGGCGTAGAGAAGCTCAGGAAGAACTTCTTCGGTGAGGAGAAGGACGGGAAGATTTTCCTGAACCCTGAGGAGGCGCTTTACGTTATAACCTTCCTGAACGGGGTATGTTATATACACGAGCAGCCCGCAGGATTCAATGAGATAGCCTCTTACTACATAGGGAAGAATCCCCGCCTCATGATTGACTATAACGCATACAGGGACTGGAGGGACCGCGGCCTCGTCCTCAAGAAATTCGATGAGATAAGGCTTCCCAAGCATGAAGGGAAGAAGCCCAAGGGCGAGAGGCGCTACCCTTCCCACAGCCTCAGGATGGAATCCCTATCTGGAAAGGCCCACTGGTATCCCGAATCCCTCTTCTCCGTGGTGGATGACGAGAAGACCGGCCAGCATCTATTCAATTCGCACTGGTTCGGCCAGCTCGGGGTGTACAGGCAGGAGCGCGGGAATCTCCTGCGACTGGACTTCATGGAGACCATTTTCCTCTCCAAGCATTTTGGCCTCAAGGTCATTGAGGCTCCAACAGGTAAGCCAGTGACAGGGGAGCAGATTCTCGCACAGGTTTCCAAGAAGCGCGAGTACGCGAACAGGCTTTATGAGGTGTATGAGGACTGGCGCCTCAAGGGATACGTGGTCAAG
>JBGPBG010000057.1:0-5767 GCA_041481105.1 Candidatus Aenigmatarchaeota archaeon | reverse complement strand
TAATTCACCATCTGGTGCACGACTGTGGAGAGGTGCTTGGAGGGCTTGCAGTCCACCTTGTTCGGGACTCCTCCGAACCCCCTCACGAGCAGGTTCTTGAGGGACCAGCCCGCGCAATATCCAATAACCCCATGCGAAAGGTCATGTATATGAAAGTAGCCCTTCTTGTGCGCCTCCGCGATGGCGGGTGTGTACATCTGCGTCAGGTTGTAATTCGCCATCACCTTCCCTGCTGCATAAAGAAGCAACCCTGAAAAAGAGTATTGCTCGTTGCTGTTCTCCTTCACCCTCCAGTCCTCCTGGTTTATGTAGGAGTTTATGGTGTTCTCCACGTCCACGAAAGTGGATTTGGTATCCCTTATCTTCGCGTGCTGCTCCCTGTAGAGTATGTACGCCTTCGCCGTCTTCGCATGCCCATTCTCTATAAGAATCTTCTCAACTATGTCCTGTATCTGCTCCACTTGGGGCGGGCTCTTGTCATTGAACTTGCCCTCAAGCGCCTCCACGACTTTGTCGGCAAGCTGCTCGGCAATCTCCTTATCCGTCCCCCCGACAGACTCTGCGGCCTTCCATATGGCATCGATTATGCGACTCTTGTCAAACTTGATTACAGCCCCGTCCCTCTTGACCACATAGTGGAGCTTTGGCTTCACGTTCATTCGCTCGCGTTCCTCGGCAAGCTTCTTGAGCTCCGCCTCGAAGCTCGTCACATCCGTGAATTCCTTGTAAATAGAAGCATACCTTATGTACCCCACCTTGTCGAGGTCTTTGAGTCTCCTCATCACCAGCTCGCCTATCTGCCTGGTGGTGACCTCGGGCTTCTCGGCCTTCCTGAGCTCGCTTTCGATCTCGTCCACGGCCTTCTCTATCTGTCCCTGCTCCACGGGCCTCTTCTCAAGGGCCTTGGTCAGGCTGTTCTGCAGCTTGGCCCTGTCATAGCCCTCCCGCCTGCCGTCTTTCTTGATTACGCTCAGGTCGACAGCCTCGACTCTTTCATAAGTAGTAAAACGCTTACCGCACTTCAGGCACTCCCTCCTTCTCCTGGTAATGACAAGCTCGCCTGTCTCCCTCTTGTCAACGACCTTGCTCTCCTCTGAAGCGCAGTAAGGGCATTTCATCTCATCAACTCCTGAACAGTTTGAAAGAAGGCGTCTCTTGACGCCTTCAAACTAGCCAATCTATGTGCCTGTGCAAACCCCGTTTTTAGGGCTTTCGCTGGATGTAAAAACGCCTAAAACAAACGGGGAGAGGTGGGGAAAGGACCAGGTACTACCTGACCATGACAACACAGTATGTTGTGTTGCCATCCCCACCCAAACACAATATCTTGTGCAAAATATTATTTCTCACGAGGTATTTAAATGTATTTGGATACTCGAAAAGATGTTTCGGAAAATTGAGTTTTCCTACACTATTTTATCCTTATAAAATTCTTCCAGAAGGCGGCGTTCTTTGAATGATGTCTTACAGAAGGGCTGGCATCTTTCAGCCCTTCAGCGAGTGTCTCCCTTCCTTGCAGTGGGTCCAAGGCGAAAATCGAGACAATCGCATTTTCCAATGTATGGCACGCATCGTACAACTCTGACCTTAAATCGGATTTCCCGTTGACGTATACCTCCCTTTCGTATTCCCTGATAACTGGCATCATGTCATCAACCACATTTCTTAAGGAAGCGATGGCAACAGAATTTCCGATTTTTCCAAGCGCTTTTGATGCAGTTCTCTTTACATAGAGATTGTCTTTCATGAGGATTTCGCAGATGCCTTCTGCGCATTTGAACGCTTCTGCCTCCATCTCCCCCAAAGCCTTCACGCATTCGTCCCTCATATACTCATCCAAGTCGTGGCTTGCTGCCTCCAGAAGCTCCGGGCACGCTTCGGAATACCTTATCATTCCCAGCAGCATTGCATCGCTTATCCTTCCGCCGTCAATATAGCAATGCCCTGGCTTTTCCAAGCCCAGGCTGAAATTTAATGGAGTGTCCTCGTCAAGAATCCTCTTCCTAAGCAATTCCGCTTCCTTTTCAGCTTGCGCATAATCATAAGAATTATTGGAAACCGCCCATATGCGGCCAGGATAACCACGGACAGGCCGGTAAATCAGATTCTCCTTTCCATAGAACACGTTGCCGCGTTTGATTTCGCCGGAATCCTCTTCAATCCTCAGAATGCGGCCCAGCCATTTCATACAATAAGAAATCGAAATTTATCTATTTAAAGTGGTATTCACACAACCCTCTCAAACAAATGCTCCCCCTTCTTCGGTTTCCCCGTGAACTTCCCGAACTTCAGATCCTTGAACGTTCCTGCTTTCACCCCAAGCTGCCTGTTAAGCTTTTCTGTAGTTGAGGGCATGAATGGGCTTATCAGAATGGAAATAACCCTGAGCGATTCCAGAAGATTGTACACAACCTGCTCAAGTTCTTTCCCTTCCAGCTTCCAGGGTTCCTTCTCATTTATGTACTTGTTCACTGAGCGGATGAAATCAAAGACTGTGTTTATCGCGTGGTGGAGCTCTATGTCATCCACATAGGTCTGGATTTTCTTGAAGTCCAGGTTCTTGGAAAGCTCGTCTTTTCCTTGGAAAGTTTTGCACCTTTCTGCAAGCGTGAGCACCCTGCTTGCCAGGTTTCCTAGGTCTGAAACCAGCTCCCCGTTTATCCTGCTTATGAGGGCCTTCTCTGAGAAATCCCCGTCGTCCCCTAGCGGGATCTCCCTCACAAGGAAATAGCGGACTGTGTCAACAGAATATTTCTGGGAGAGCTTTATGGGATCCACCACATTCCCTTTGGACTTGCTCATCTTCTCGCCCTCGATTGTGAGCCAGCCGTGAGCGAAAACCTTTTTTGGAAGGGGAAGCTTGCATGACATCAGGATGGCAGGCCAGATTACTGAATGGAACCACAGTATCTCCTTTGCCATGAGATGGATGTCCGCGGGCCAGAACCGCTGGAACTTGGCTCCCGGATAGTCTATTGCTGAGAGGTAATTTGTGAGAGCGTCTACCCACACATAAACCACATGGTTCTTGTCTCCCGGGTAGGGGATTCCCCATTTCACGGTTTCCCTGGTTATGCTCAGGTCCTTCAAACCCGCCTGCACGCGGTTTATAATCTCCTGCTTCCTGTTCTTCGGGGAGATGAAATCAGGATTCTTTTTGTAGAATTCCAACAAAGGCCGCTGGTATTTGCTGAGGCGGAAGAAGTAGCTCGATTCACGGACGGTTTCCACGTCCCTTCCGCACTCGGGGCATTTCCCCTTCACGAGCTGCGTCTCTGTCCAGAAGCTCTCGTCAGGTACGCAGTACCATCCCTCGTACTCTCCCTTGTAAATATCCCCCGCCTTGTCCATGAGTCTGATTATCTGGGGCACGGTTTTCTTGTGGCGCTCTTCAGTGGTGCGGATGAAATCGTCATTCGATATCTCGAGTATCTTCCATGCTTCATGATACCTCTTGACCACGGAATCAGCAAACGCTTGCGGTGTCTTGCCCGCTTCTTTTGCTGCTGTGGCCACCTTCTTCCCGTGGTCATCAGTTCCCGTGAGGAAGAATACATTCTCTCCGTTCAGGCGGTGCCAGCGGGCGAGCACGTCCGCAACTATCGTGGTGTACGCATGGCCTATGTGCGGGACATCGTTAACGTAGTAGATGGGCGTGGTTATGTAGAACTTTCCAGGTATTTCAATCACCTCTTTGTATATTAAGATAGGATTAATCTATAAATTATGAGATTCTCCTATTTGCTGCCCCTTTTCGGGGTTTTCCTTTTCATTTTCATACTGCTGAACATAAATATAGGCCAGACCCTTCAGATCCTGTCTGCAGCCAATCCCTGGCTGATATTGCTGGCGGTTTCTATCTCAATCCTCTCTGTTCTGATAAAATCCCTTAAGTGGAAAACTATTATCGGGCTTTATGAGCAATATCCCCTGACCTCCTGTATAAAATCATGGTTCATTGGCTTTTCACTTAGCATGGTAACCCCTGCCAAGATAGGGGATTTTTCAAGGGCATATAGCCTGAAAAACAGAATAGGCCTCGGAAAGGGCATGATAACGGTCATTGTTGACAGGATAGCAGACATAGCAATCCTCTTCTGCCTGGCGATAATAAGCTTCCTCGGCTTTGCCAGCCTCCTTTCCGGGCAACTGGGCATGCTTTTGACTATTTCCGCGCTTTTCCTTTTATTCATCGGCACCGTCTATCTATCCACAAAAAAGGAGCTTACAAAATTCTTTCTGAGGCCCATGTTCTACAGGATTGTCCCAAAAAAATACAAACCTGGAATGAGCGCGATTTTCGATGACTTTTACAGAAATATCGGTTCAGTCAAGAGCCGGAAGATGGTCTACGTGGCCCTGCTTGGCATATTGGCATGGCTGGTCACGATACTCCAGTATTACGTGCTTGCAATGGCCATAAACCTTGACGTGTCTTATCTTTTTTTGCTGCTGGTGATGCCTGTGGTTCTCCTCCTTGACACGCTTCCTGTCTCGTTCTCGGGATTGGGAACGAGGGACGCAGCCTTGATTCTGTTCTTCTCCTTTGTCTCGATAGGCAAGGAATATGCAATCTCCTTCTCCCTCCTCATCTTCCTCTTCAGCTATGTCCTGATAGGGCTCATAGGTTCCGCACTTATTCTCAAAGGCGGCAGAAACATCAGGCTTTCCGGAAATTAATGCGATACCATAGCTTTGCTGTATCTTTCCCCATCCTGTACGATTCCTTCAGCACAGAAACCTTTGATTTCCCCCGTTTCCTGTCCTTCCATGTTAGAGGAACCTCGGCTATCCTGTAATCCCTTTTCCTAGCCATTACTATCAGCTCCGAATCCCAGAAAAATCCACGCGACTCCACTTGAGGGATAAGCTCCGCTAAAGCATCCCTTCTGAATGCCTTGACCCCGCACTGGTGATCGCTTATCCCTGTCCGGAAAGCCAGCCTAACAAGCGAATTGTAAGAGTGGCTCAGGAAAGACCTCATGAAAGGCCTCTTTGCCTTGCCTCCTTTCTTAAGCCTGGTTCCCAGCACCATGTCATACCTGTCCAGCAGGCCTGTCATTTGCGTAATGCATCTCATATCAGCAGGAAAATCCGCATCCGTCAAGAAGATGCTTTTGCTGTGCGATGAGAGAATAGCATTGCTTATTGCCTTCCCCTTGCCCAGCCTCTTGTCCGAATGCAGGTGTATTATAGCCGCATTCTTGGACGAGAGCTTTCTCACTATCTCATTCGTCCCGTCTGTGCTGCCGTCCTCGGATACTATTATCTCGTATGAAGAGTAATTGTGCCTCAGAAAATCCTCAAGAGCCAGGATGTTCTTTTCTATGGAACCTGCCTCATTGCATGCCGGGATTATGGCAGCTATTTCCTTTTCCATGATATTCAATACGCAATAAGGCTTTTATACCGGTTTGCAAGCCTTTTAATTCTTCTTGCATTTTTAATATAATGAAACTCTCAATCGAGAGAAAGGATTTTCTGTCGCTGCTATTTGTAGTGATTATTTCTGCTATTACATGTTTTATTGTTTTCAACAATTTCGTGCTGCAAGGGGGGCAGATGATGTGGGACGAGGCCGAACATGCTGTCACTGGCCTGGTTTTCTTGAATGATATCCAGAGGCTTGACTTCATCTCCCTTGCCTACCACTGCTATCAGCAGCTGCTCTGGCCTTTTCTTTATCCATTATTTTTATCGATTTTTTTCCTGCTGTTCGGGCCAAGCATAATTATGGGGAGAGCGCTGAGCCTAGTGATATATTTCC
>JBGPBG010000056.1:0-5826 GCA_041481105.1 Candidatus Aenigmatarchaeota archaeon | reverse complement strand
GAATCCAGGAGGTCATTCAGACCTCAGCGAACAGGCTCCTGAAAGAGACCCGCGTAGCGAAGGAGACTGGGCTGGTGGAAAATCTCCTGATGGAAATCACAAGGGAAGGGAATGTGGTTTACGGGAGAAAAGAGACGGAGCGCGCACTGGGCATGGGCGCGGTTGAGCGCCTCCTGGTTTCTGAGGAAAAAATACACGATTTCGAGGGAATTCTGGACCAGGCGGAGAAGATGCGCACGGAGATTGTGGTTATATCAAGCGAGCACGAGAGCGGGGAGAGGTTCCTGGCTATTGGGGGGATTGGGGGATTCCTGAGGTTTAAAATCAGAGAATAAGCTATAATACACTGTAGCCAAGATACCGCATAAAATCATCTTCAAACTCTTGGCTAAACCCGGTCATCTTTATTTCTTTCTTGGCGGGCGGTTCGTCAAAAAAATCGAGCATCTCTTCCCTTAGCGCGCGCAGCTCCTCTTTGCCGTGATACTGCTTTATGGAGCTCCGGTAGTTCCCCTTGCGCATGATGACATTTACTCCTTTTTCCGGGTCCGAAGGAAAATAATGGATTGACACTTTTGGCACTGAGTTCCTGCTGCTCATAGGCAATTAATTGGCAGAAAATGTTTTAAGGCTTTGCAGAAAGGCCTAATTGTTCACCGTGTTCTGCCCGCTGCACAGCTCGCAGCAATAGAAATCCGGCTCCTCGTGGTTCTCAAAATTCCATATCTTGCCCTCGCCGCCGCATCTCGGGCAGCAGTTCAGGGAGAGACTGTGTTTTTTCATCTTCTCACTTCCTATGGATTCTATTATTATTCGCATATTCCATTTATGTGCTTTATGGAAGGGACGGCCACTTACCAGGCCTTCTGTAAAGCATGTCCAGGATGCTTTCCTGTCTTTCCTCTCCAATTCCAACAAATCTTATCTTCTTTGGTCCGGGCATTTCACCGAAAAACCCGATTACATCGCTCCTCATTCCGGAGAGATTGCCATTATCGTAAACCTGAACTGGCTGCAGTAGCCCGAATCCATGAAAAGGCTTATCCCGGATGCGGGTTTGAACCTCTCCTTGTAGGATATCTGTATTATCTCTTTTGTCATTGTTTTCGCTCCTGATTATCCAATGGGCAATTCTTTAAAGGTTAGGCTTTTAATCCTTTCTGACAATAATCTGGAATGGCCACTCAAAAAGATATTAATGAATACTGCCCGGCCTGTAGAAAATATCAATATGCGCTCTCTGAATCACTCGAAATGCTAAGAAAGGGTGATTATCAGGGTCTCGGAAAGAATATAGATGTGTTGGAAAAAATGGTTGAAGAGTCTGCACGTATCAGTCACGAGGCAAAGGAATATGTAGACAGCATAGGATTGTGCGTTAACTGCCATAATCTAAGCCTGTATTATTGGGATAAAATTGACATGCTTCATGTGCAAGAATCATGTCTGAAAGAATTTCTCAAAGACAGGGATGAGAGGGCAGTAAGGAAGATTCTCCAGAAAATATATTCAACAGAAAATCATGAAGACCTGGATTTTGATGATATTGTTTCTCTTGGAGAAGAGCTTGAGAAAACAGCCGGGACTTGACGAACTTCTTTGCAAAAACATATATTTGTCCGACAATTGCTCCTTCTTATATCATGAAATCTCCTTTAAAATAATAAAGGAAGGTTCACGTATATCGAGACAGGTATCTGTTCATCGATTGAAGAATCAGCGCTTTCCTACAACGCTTACGATATATACAACGACGGAGCTTTCAGCAGTCAGCCCGTTGACCGCGGTGGCCACTGCCTTTATGGTTATTGTCTTTCCCTTGTACGACTTTATGTTCAGGTTGTAAGTGAATGGAGCTGCATTGTCAGAAGCCTTGAACAGGCCATTCACGTAGAAGTCCACCTGCGCGATGTTTGCCGAGGAGGCGCTTGTGCTGACATACAGGGAGTTCCCGCTCACATTAGCCCCATTAAGCGGGGAAGTTATCTGGATTGCTGGCGGTGTCGTGTCCTTTTTCACTGTCACGTACACCATGGCCGTGTTTGAATTTCCTGAGTTGTCATAGGCCTTGGCAGTCAGCGTGCAGGGGCCATTTGTATAGTTATCCAGATCCCAGTAGAATGAATACACGTCATTCGCTCCTGTGTAGGCTGTATCATAAAGGGCCCCGTTTATGTAAAGCTCCGCTTTGTTTATACCACTCAAGTCCACAGCGCCGACCTTAACGGTTATGTCAGTTACTATGGTGCTATTGTTTGCGGGATAGTTTATGGAAACTGAAGGAGGAGTTGTGTCAGGAGGAGTATCGTGCATAGCCTGCATTGCACCAAGCGCATCCACTCTACCATAACCGAAGTAAACATCATAACCTGGGGTTCCCAGATCCTTTGCGCCTGCGTACAGAGCCTGCTCTATGTCAGCCGCCTTGGCGGTTGGGTATGCCGAGAATAACAGCGCCGCTACCGAAGCGACATTAGGTGATGCGAAGGATGTACCGGACCAGTATCCGTAATCACCGGAGCTGGAAGTTGTGAATACGCTTACTCCCGGAGCTGAAATATCAACAAATTCCCCATAGCTTGAAAAGCTAGCTCTCGTATCAGAACTTGTTGTTGCAGCCACTCCTATGGTCTCAGGCCAGTTTGCACCTCCCTGAAATGATTCATATATCCCTGTGTTGCCTGCTGCCATGAAAAACAGACCTCCCTTCTGCCTGAGATAGGATGCAGCGCTTCTTATGGTGGAAGATCCTATGCCAGCATAGCTCAGGCTAACAACCTTGGCACCGTGGTCAGCCGCATATGTTATGGCCTCTGCCATGTCACTATAATATGCATACCCGTCTGCCGCGTTTGAAATCTTCAACGGTATCATTTTCTTGTACCAAGGAGCTGAGGCAATTCCGATCATATTGTTGGTATCCGCAGCGAGGCAGCCCGCTGTTGCGGTTCCATGACTATAGCCGGGCTCTGTGTTAGCGGTGCCATCTACCGTGTTTTTGGCAAGCCCCATTAGCAAAACATTCTTCAGGTCAGGATGAGAACTCAAGACTCCTGTATCCGGAGCTGCCACAATAACCTCCGCGCTTCCTGTAGATATATTCCATGCATCTGGGTAGCGCACAATGTTAACAGTATATTGGCTGCCGGCATACGGGTCATTTGACATCAACAGGGGCTGAACATAATAGTCCTTTTCAACAAACTCCACTGCCGGGTCGTTCGCCAGTACGGACTGGATGCTTTCAATATCATCCGAAGATACCTTTATTGCACGCATTCCTTTTACGTTCTTGGCTTCAGATATCCCCATCCTGTTGTAGACCTCCTGTTTCTTCCCTTCTGAAACGCCTGGTTTGAACTTTACGAGCAGGGTGTCCTTCTTGAAAGAAGGGGTTTCATTTCCATAGGTCGCTACAGGTGTTTCTTTCTGGGGAGCAGGTTTGGCTGGGAAAAAAACATTCCAGAAGTTCTCCCAGAGACCGCCAGTCGGGGAAAGGAGGATGTTTCCAGTGATTGAGTTGGCATAAACAAAAAGAGTTGCAAATGCAACTAAAATTATTATTAAAGAAAAAAGCGCCTTATGTTCCCAGAATTTTTTCTTGATTCTATCCAAGACTATCACGGTTTGCCTATTCTTTATTATATTTTATTGTCTGTTCTTATAAGTATAGAACCTATATAACCTCCACAACCAATTCTGTTTTATGAACCGCCCGCTTTACTTGCTCAATCCCTACCTCAAGGAGTTCGAGGCCACAGTCACGAAGGCTGACAGGACGTACGTCACTCTTGACCAGACAGGATTCTACCCGAATTCAGGAGGCCAGCCTTTTGACAAAGGAGTCATGGAAAGGTTGTCAGACCATAAAGTTTTCGGAGTGGTTTACGTGGGGAAGTTTGACGGCACGATTTCCCATGAGGTGGATCAGGTTGGCCTGCAAGTGGGGGACAAAGTGAAATGCAGGATAGACTGGAACAGAAGGTACCTGTTCATGCGCTATCACACGGCCTCACATATCCTCTGCAACATAATCCACAGGGAGACAGGGGCCATGATAACGGGAAGCCAGATTTCCGAGGACAAGTGCAGGAATGACCTGTCGCTCGAGAACTTTGACCGGGAGCAGATCTACTCATTCGCGGACCAGGCGAACAGGATAATCAAGCAGGGCGCTAACGTGCGCTTCTACTTCCTTTCCAGGGAGGAGGTTGAGAAGGACCCCGAGCTCATAAAGCTCGCGAAAGGGATGTCACCGGACATCCAGGAGTTCAGGATTGTGGACATTGAGGGCGTGGACAGGCAGGCGTGCGGGGGCTGCCACGTGAGGAACACGAAGGAGATAGGAACGATACACATAAAGGAGATAGAGAACAAGGGTAAGTCCAACAGGCGGATTTATTTCACGGTGGAATGAGTTCCAACTAAAGCGAATATTTGTGAGTGATCTTGAACCTTCTTTTGCCCACCCTGACTTCAGAACCGCTTTCAATAATATCCGGGATTTTCCCGACTTCCTTGTCATTCAGGTAAATTCCCAGGTCTGTTTCCTGTGCATGAATCATGGGGTATTTGTTATTATAGAGGTAAATGAAGGCACTGTCCTTTCCCTCGGTTTCTATAAAACAGATATTCTGAGGTATTTTTTTATCCGGCCAGCCATATGACTTTTTCCTGCCTATTATAACGGCAGACTGGCCTTTTTGCGGAAAATAAGGCTTGTTTTTGTCCAAGTCCTCAATCAGCAGATCAAATTGCATCTGCGGATATCCTTTGTTTATAATTTCTAGATCAGGCAATCCCACCCATTCATCGCCTTGCGGGGGTTTCAGGATTTCCCAGTTCTTTACGTCCTTCTCGTTCTCTGCATTTTCCATGCTATCCCGAGAATTAGATAGCTGGAACACTTTTTAAGGCTTCCGTATTTTTTACGTCATTCTTATAAATCCGTGGTTCGGGCCAACTTCAGGGCCGCCGCCCCGCGCCAAATTTTATTATGAGGCAGAACCAATATTTACCTGTATGATTGAAAAAATCATCGTGCTCATCATATTCATAGCATGCTATTATCTTGCGATTTCAAGGAGGGTGAAGATAGCATATGCCTCCCTGGGCGCCGCGGGGCTGCTCATTCTTTTGGGGATAGTGTCGCCTCAGGTCGCGGTCTTCAGCACGATAAAGTGGGACGTCCTTGGGATATACTGGGGATTCATGATGGTCTCCATGATTTTCACCGAAAGCGGAATCCCCGCCCTTATCGCCAGCAAGATTGTCAGGCATGCAAAAAAGGAGAAATTCGCAATCGTCTACCTTTGCGTGATAACTGCCTTCCTCTCCACCTTCATGGAGAACGTGGGAACTGTCCTGATGGTGGCGCCTATAGCGATAGAACTGTCAAAGAAGCTCAAATCCAGCCTTTTCCCCTACCTGGTCTCCATTGCCATAAGCGCGAATGTGGTGACCACAGTCACCATGATATCAGACCCGCCTGCGCTCATACTGGCCATACAGACAGGCATGAGATTCTTTGACTTTTACTGGTTCCAGAACAGGCTGAGCCTCGGGGTGATAACCCTTTTCGGCGTTGCGGCCGCACTCGCGAGCCTCCTGTTTATTTTCAGGGGCATGAACAAAACCGTGAGCATAAAGGAGGAGAAAATAAAGGTAGATTACATTCCCTTGGTTGTTTTCATTGCAGGCGTCATTGCACTGGCTTTTGGCCCTTATTTCGGCCTGAGCCCCGGGCCTGTGGGGCTGGCTGCCGGATTTGCCTCCCTGATAGTAGGAAGGAAAAAGGCAAAAAGCATGATAAAGGATTTTGACTGG
>JBGPBG010000055.1:0-5827 GCA_041481105.1 Candidatus Aenigmatarchaeota archaeon | reverse complement strand
TGCTTATTTCGTCCACCGCTTTCTTCATCTCCTCCGAAAGGACTCCGTACCTGCTCTGGGATATGGACACAAGCGCATTGAACAGCGGGACGCCAGACCTCACCTCTATCAGCAGGTGATGCAGTGCATAAGGCAGGTTCTTCTCAAGCTGGTTCACCTTCCTGCTCACGTAAAGCTTCGGGTAAAAAATCACGTAAATGAATCCGACCATCGCAAGAATGGAGCTTGCCCCAAGCGTTATGAGAATCATCCTTGTGATCTCCACCTTTACCGCAATAAGCACAACAAAAAGCCCCGTGAAAAGCACGGAAAAATAGAAGAGTGCGGTGAACAGCGCGATAGCCACCCATTCCCTGGGCTCGAACTTGAACTCGGACTGTTCCAGCTCGAATGCCAGGCCTGGAAAGATGTTCGAAAAAAATTCCCCCCAGTTCAGGAGGTGCTTCGCCGCCCCTGATGCCTTCTCCATGGGCACGGGAACTATGGGGATTCTCTTCATGGTTTAATATTGGGAATTCTGGGTAATAAAGAATTCTCAGATTACATGCCCGTATTTTAATTCAGAAGTGTAATAGACAAATATGAGAATAGTAAATCGTGATGCTTTCTCTATCTTTCTTATAGGTTTGTTTATGCTGATATTAGGACTGCTGGAAACTTTAACGGGTTACATTTTTTGGTTACTAATTGTTGTTGGGGTTGTTTTTATTTACATTTCTACTCAGAAGGGTGAAAGGTTACAAGAATTCAAACGCGGTATAATTGATAGTAAAACCGATGAAATAATATTATACGTGTCCGTAACCGCTTTAATTGTATTTTTTGTATATTTTCTCTTTTTTTATTCTGTATAGATTCAGAAAGAATCAGGCATCTCTCGCCCGCTTCTTCTCCTTCTTGAGCTCGTCCTTGAGCTTGGCGAGTTTCATGAGGAAGCCGCACTTCTGGCAGCGCACCGCGAGAGGGCGGTGGAACTCCTGCTGGCCGCTTCTCTGGTCTCCGCATTCGGGGCATGTGTAATTGTATTCAGCGGTTGCAGAACCTGTCTTCACCCTGACAGCAATCCTCCCATTCTTCTCACCTGCCTTGTTCTGCAGGGTGCGGTTGGTTATGTAGCTGTAGTTGCCCATATCTTTCGCCCATTTTTATACCTGACGACAAAATCTTTATCCAACTGGTCTTTGAGTCGGTATCTTATAAATATATTTTCTCCTTTGGTCCTTTTGTCCTGCACTATCATTCCTGAATCTTTCTCTATCAGGTCGCAGTGGCTTTCAAAATCCCCGATTCCGATTACAGTATAAACCGTTTCCTTTTCCATATTAATCACTCTATGTTACCATTTAGTAGTGATTACTTGTATATAAAGATTGTTTACTTCTTCAGCTTCAGACGCATGAAATCCTCCGCCACGATCGTGTTGGGGAAGGCTTTCTTGGCCTCCCTCTCGAGCTCGCGCACGTCCTGGTAGCGCCTCGAGAAGTGGGTGAGAGCAAGCTGGTGCACGCCTGCTTTTTTCGCCATCAGGGCCGCTTCCTTTGCCCCGCTGTGCATCTTGGTCTCCATTTCCTCCGCGAACGTGGCGTCGCATATGAGAAGGTCAGCGCCCTTGGAAAGGGTTATGAGGTTCTTGCAGGGCCTGGTGTCCCCTGAGTAAACAAGCTTTATCCCAGGCTTGTGGATTCCGACCTCTTCTAGGCTTATTTTCTTGCCCTTGAGCACTATGGAGCCTTTCTCCTTCAGCTTCCCGACAAGCGGGCCCTGCTTAAGGCCGTAAAGCTGCTCCGCCTTCCTTATGTCCACGTTCCAGGAATCATTCTCCTGGAAGGCATACGCAACGGAAGGGATTGTGTGTTCCACCGGTATGGAAAGTATCCGGAAATTCTCCTCCTTCAGGATTTGTACGGGTTCGCTTCCCTCGAAAGGCACGTCCCTTCCTATCACGCGGAACCTGGGACCCCAGTAATCCAGGTCAAGTATGTCGCCCACAAAGCGCTCTGCTTCCGGGCCGTAAATCCAGAGAGGCCTCTTTCTCTTCTCCAGGTTCAGCGTCTGCATGAGCCCTATCAGGCCTGCCCAGTGGTCCGCGTGCCAGTGTGAGATGAATATCCGCGAGATCTTCATGAAGTTAAGTCCCGCATTCATGAGCTGGCGCTGCGTTCCTTCCCCGCAGTCCCAGAGCATGCACTCTGACTCGTACTGGAGCCATATGGCCGCAGGATTCCTCTTCTTGCTCGGGATTCCGGAGCCCGTGCCCAGAAAAACAATCTCTAGCATGGATTATATTTCACGCTGGAATTTAAAAGAAGCTCGCTTATCGGCTTTTTACCCTTAGTCAGCTGTCTTCACATCTTCGAGGGATATGCCTTCTTTCTTCATGTCCCTTATCTCTTTCGCATGCTCAGAATCCTCGGGGACATTCACATTCACGTACTCTGAGTCTATCGTTTTGAGCTCTCTATCGAGCGATTTTAGTTTTTCCAATGGCATAATTTACCCAACCCTGAAAGTAAATTGGAATGCGGGTATATAAAGATTTCCCACAAAAATGCCCACTTTCTTACAGTGCGAGAATCAGTTTGGCTCCCCATTTTATACTCTTTATATTGTGGGAGACCTTGAGGTCCTTCTCTATGGATTTGAATTTCTGGGGCAGGGTTGCTTCTTTTATCTCTGTCTTGAGGGAGAGGCCTTTGTCTTTTTTGGCTTTCCATATTTCCCCGTTCAGTGACAGCAGCTCCTGCACCGAGAACGGGACCTTGGAAAGCTTCCAGGGAGCAGGGAACTTCTCGCTCTCTATGTCCTTGCCTCTCATGTCCCTGTAAATCCTGTGCGTGATGAACGGGAGTATAGGATACGTGACAAGAAGTATGTTGTCAAGCACTTTATGGAGCGTGTATATGGCGGCATCCTGCTCCTCCTTTGAGAACAGTCCTGCCTGGTTGTATGCACGATTCTTCACCAGCTCTATGTAATTGGAGGCAAAAACCTCCCATATGAAATTCTTCATCCTTGCGGATGGCTTGTGGAAATCAAAATTCTCATAATGCTTCCTGGAATATGCAATCATTCTGGATGTCTCAGAAAGGATGAGCTTGTCAAGGTCCGTGAGAGCTGGGTTCTCCTGGACCGGCTCGAACATGGATATGAACCTTGCCACGTTCCATAGTTTTGTGAGGAACTTCAATCCCCCCTCTATCCTCTCGGAAGAGCATTTCAGGTCAGAGGTAGTTATGTTCCCTTCCAGGGCGCACCATGCGCGGAACGGCTCTGCACCGAACCTCTCTATAACATCTTTCGGATCTATCACGTTCCCAAGCGATTTGCTCATCTTTATTCCCTTCTCATCGAGAATGTGGAAGTGTATCCACACGTTCTCGAAAGCGGGCTTCTTTGTAAGCTGGTAACATCTCAGAAGCGTGTAATACAGCCATGTCCTCACGATCTCCTTCCCCTGCGGCCTGAGGGAGCATGGATAGGCCTTCTGGAAGAAGCGGCTCTCCCTCCCATATCCTAGTATGTACAAAGGGGATATGGAGGAGTCGAACCATGTGTCAAACACACGCTCCTCCCCGCGGAACTCGTTGCCTCCACATTTCGGGCATTTTACAGGCGGCTTCTCCTTCCACGGCCTGTAGTATTTGCCTTTCGGGGGGACTATGACCTCCCCGCACTTGCAGTACCACAGCGGGATTTCTGTCGCATAATATCTCCTTCTGGAGACGGCCCAATCCATCGTGAGCGAGTTCATCCAGTCAAGAATCAGCTGCCTGGATTTCGGGGCATAGAATTTAGTCTTGTTCACAACATTCTTGGTTAACTCCTCCTTCAGCTCGAGCTGCTTGAGGTAGTATTCATCCATTGCTATGAACTCTATCGGGGTCTTGCTCCTCTCGCATATCGGGGTCCTGTGAACAGTCTTCTCCCTTTTCGTCACGAGCCCCTCCTGCTCAAGCTTCTGGATTATGGTCTTGCGCGCCTCCTCTATCTTCATTCCGTTGAGGAAGCCTGCCTTCTCGTTCATTCGTCCGTCCGTGTCTATCGCGAACACCGGTTCGAGATTCATCTCGCGGAAGAATCTCACGTCCGTGTAATCCCCGAAAGAACACATCATCATCAGGCCTGTGCCTGTCTCCTTCTTCGCATAGGGGTGGGATTTTATGGGAATCTCCTTCCCATACAAAGGAAGGATGGCTGTCTTTCCTTTCAGGTGCTTATATCTCTCATCCTTAGGGTTGTAAACCACCATGCCGCATGTAGCAAGGAGTTCGGGTCTTGTGGTCCCTATTGTGAGAATCTCACCTGTCTCCTTTATTTTCCATTTCACGTAAACAAATTCGCCAGGCAAATCCTTGTATTCTATCTCCGCATCCGCGAGCGTGGTCTGGCACTTCGGGCAGTAGTTGTTCACCCTCTTGTCAGTGTATATCATCCCCTTCTTCCACAGGTCTATGAAAGTCCCCTGCGTCAAAGCCCTGTAAGCGTAAGAATCAGTATAGTACATGTCCCCGGCTTTATCCCCCGGGTTCCAAGAATTGTAGGAATGGCCGAGCCTGTAAAATGATTCCAGGCTCTCCAGGCTGGACTCCTCAAGCAGCTTCTTGCACATCCATATGAACTTCTCGCGGGGCGTGTCCTTTATGGAAATCCCGAACTTCTTCTCGGTCGCGACCTCTATAGGGAGCCCGTTCCTGTCCAGCCCCAGCGGGAACAGCACGCTGAAGTCGCACATCCTCTTGAAGCGCGCGATGAAATCCATTATGGTATAAGTGGCAGCATGCCCCATGTGGATGGGAAAATTCACGTATGGGGGAGGCGTGTCTATCGAGAAGATAGGCTTCCTGCTCTCCGGATTGAACGCGAAAGTCCTGTTCTTCCTCCAGGCCTGCCTTATCTCCTCTTCAAATTCCTTCTCCCATCTGTTGCCCTTTAATTTGGGTTCCATCAGAATCACTTAAGCAATATGGGTTCAGGTTTTATAAAACGTATTGACTTCAAACCTTTTAATCCGCAGCTCCTTTTCCAGAAGCCTTTCTATCTCCATTATCTTTCCGGGGGTGAGGCCCTTCGGGTGTATGGATAAGGTTCCGTGGGCCGTTTTCTTGCAGATATTCCTGTCGGCAGAGGTTTTGAGCCTCTTCTCGTACATCTCGGGAATCACGCCTTCCTTGATGGCAAGCGGCGAGCCCGGATAAAGGCATGTATAGGAAACCGCAACTTCGTCGGGCTTGAGCTCCTCGTTCAGGGTCTTTATGGTCTCCTTTACTGTGGATAGGCTCTTCAGGTCCTCTCCCGGCAGCCCGAATTGTATTGAGGCCATGCTCCTTATTCCGTATTTTCTGGCAAGCCTGAAGGCCTCCCTTGCTTTTGCGATTGTTATTCCCTTTCCGCACTTATCAAGGATTTCCTGCACCCCTGACTCTATTCCAAAATACATGTAGATGCATCCTGATTCTGACAGGGCCTTTGCAACCTCCCCGTCTATCGCATCAGCCCTTGTCTGGAGTGTGTATTGTATCCCAAGGCCTCTTTTTGCTATTTCCTTTGCGAACTCCAGGAACCATTCCCTGTTCGCAATGCTCATGTCATCCTCAAACATGAATCCGCAGAAGCCACTGGAATGAAGATCTCCAATCTCTTCTATTGCATTTTCCACGCTTCTATACCTTATCATGTTTCTCCAGTTGATTGCTGAGGAGCAGAATGAGCATTTGTACGGGCAGCCTCTGGAGGTCATTATGGAGGTGGATTTCCTGCCATGGAAAAGTTCTGCGCTGTAGTACCTGTCATATTCTTCATTCAGGTAAAAAAGATTTCTTGCCGGCCT
>JBGPBG010000054.1:0-5904 GCA_041481105.1 Candidatus Aenigmatarchaeota archaeon | reverse complement strand
CGCAAAAAGATTCCTGGAAAACTACAGCCCTCCTGACCCTCCTCCCAGGCGAGCGAACAGTTCTCTAGAAATTGCTACTAAAGAGAGAAGGCGCGAAGCACCTTCAATTGAAGATTCGCCTTCATTCGCTCGTCAGTTAAAATCTCCTATAACCCCAGAGCAATCCATTCCTCCAGCTCCTGTACCTGAAAGATTCGAATCTCAAGCGCCTTTCATTTATGAACCTGACTCTCCAATTGCCTCACCGCAAAGTTTTATGAGGCGGGCTCCTCCTAGAAAACCTATTGATATGGATGATGACCTTGATGATGACATGGATGTGGATGACCTGATCTCAGGGAACATGAAGGGCTTCAAGGACTCGGTGGAATCCATGAATTCCAACGTTTCCAGCATAACTGAAAAGCTTGCTTCGGTAGAAGAGAAGGTGGCAAAAATTCAGACCACAAGGAGCCCAAATTTAGAGAGGCTTGATGACAAGATACGCATGTATAGCCAATCCGTCGCTGACATCCACAGCCGGATGGAAACTGTGGAGAAGGGATTGCGTGATGGCATGACTCCCATGATGGAGTCGCTCAAGCTCCTGACAGAGACCGTAAAGTCCCTCAAAGAGGAATCCAAGCCATCCCTCAAGAAGCCAACTCCTCCGATAGAGCGAAAGGATTCTTGGAAAGAGGGGGGTAAAACCACCTTCAAACCAAATCCAACTTCAAACTAAGAAGGTACGATGCAATATGGCTGAAATTACTGTGATGGACATTCTCCTTCTGGTTCTGTCAGCTCTCTTTCTGGGGATAGGCTTTGCCATGCGCAGGCTCAGAAACAAAATGGAAGTTGACATGAGAAAAAACATCATGCCCTACATGGGCATGAGGCATATGTTCAAGCACAAGATGGGGGAGCACCAAATCAAAAAGAAGCGATGAATTCCAGAAATGTGTTTATATTTCTACGTCCCTTATTACATAAAATGTCATATGGAAATGCTATCATGCTAGGCCTTGTCGGTAAAGATATGCTGGCAAGAATGTATGAGAGTTCTGTAAGTAGAAACGCCGAAATGTATAGACGAACAGGAAATGGAATATTTCGTGACCATGCATTATCCGATGCCAAAAAAGCCGAGTCATTAAACATAGAACTGAGCATAGAAGAAGTAAGAAAAAGGATGAAAAATCTAACAAGCCAGCTGTAATTTCGTTATCCTATTTCTTCTTTAATCCTTCCAGTATCTCCTTCGCCCTGTCCACGCGGATTTTCTTCTCCTCGGCCATTTTCGCCGCAACCGTTTCTATGTCCTTACCTTGAGCGCCTGCCATGACCGCTATGTTCCTTGCGTGCAATCTCATGTGACCTCTTTGTACTCCTTCGCTGGCAAGGACTCTAAGGGCAGCGAAATTCTGCGCCAATCCTACAGAGGCTATTATCTCTCCAAGCTCGTTCGCGCTTTTCACTCCAAGGATCTTGACAGCCACTTTTGCGACTGGATGTGTTTTCGTGACACCTCCCACGAGCCCTATTGCTGCCGGAATCTCAATCTCTCCCACTAGGTCTCCGTTTTTGTCCTTGTAATATTTTGTGAGTGGTCCGTATCTGCCCCGAATGGAAGCGTATGCATGCGCCCCGGCTTCCACAGCCCTCCAGTCATTGCCTGTGGCTATAACCACTGCATCCACCCCGTTCATTATGCCTTTGTTATGGGTGGCCGCCCTGTAAGGGTCCGAGAAAGCGAAGGCCCATGCCTCTATTATACCGTTAACAATATCCTCTCCCCTGAACTGGCCTTTTGAGGCCTGCTCGAGAACATCTTTCTTCCACAGCGCTTTCGCCCGTGCAATCCTCCTGTCCGCGAGATTGGATATTATGCGCAATCTGGACTTCCCGCCAGAAATATCCTCGAACATGGGAGCTAGGGTCTCCGCAAGCGTGTTCACTGCATTCGCTCCCATGGCATCCCTGCAGTCCACAAGAAGATGAACTATGACCATTTTCCCGGCTGGTGTGGCTATCACCCTTGTTTCTATATCCTTAAGCCCTCCGCCAAACTTTACAAGCACGCACGGATCAATCTGATTCGCATAGGATATTATCTCCTGCTTCTTCGCGAGTATGTCCCTGGCTGCCTTCTCGGGATTCTTCACGTTCACAAGCTGCACCTGACCTATCATTATCGGGTCTGTGCTGGTTGCTGTGAACCCTCCAGCAGGCCTTGCCAGCTTTGCGGCATAAGAGGCGGCTGCAACCACAGAAGGCTCCTCTATAACCATGGGTATGAGGTAGTCCTTCCCGTTAATCAGGAAATTCGTGGCTATCCCGAACGGGAGCTCAGTCGTGCCTATCACGTTCTCTATCATCATATCCGCAGTTTTTTCATCCAGCGCGCCTGTCTTGCTCAGGGCCTTGATTTCATCATCTGCGAGCTCCGCGAACTTCTTCACAATCTCCAGCCTCTTCTTGGGGGAAAGCTCGTGAAACCCAGAGATATCGCTTCTCCTTTCCATGGGAATAATATGGGAGAAAGGGTTTTAAATATAGGCGGGGAAGAATCAGGCTGTTGTTACGTATCTTCTAAAATTCTCTGTTTCTTGGATCTTTCTAGAACAAGGGGGGCAGATGGCTATATCGTAAGATTTAAATCCCTTTCCATGGTTAAATAAATATTTGGGGAAATCTGTATTGTTCTTGCCGCCTATTTTTTTCAAAAATTCTGTGTTGTGCTTGTTATTACGGGAATCTGGTTCATAAGCAACAAGATGCAGATTCTCTTCGGGCTTGCAGCCAAAACATTGCCTGATACCTATCTTATTTGAGGCCAATTCATCGTCAAAGTCAATTAGGTACCCGAACAAATCGCTATCTCCCTTAAGCGGAGATTTTGGCAGAAATCTTTCTATAGAGCCTCTATGGCTAATCTCAATTAATGCCGGTCTATGGTAGAATCTGTTCGCAAGTTTTCTGAATTGAATAACTTCTGGAAATTCTTGGTAATTAGTCTCAATCGGCAAGGATTCGGGTAATGATGTCTGATAAAAAGGATTTGAATAGTTTTCAGCTTGCAGCCCGTCCATTTACATTATATTTTAGTTTAACGAGGATATAAATCCCTTTTCCAAGCTATTCTTGTGGTATTATGCTTGACCATACCCGTTTAATACAAAAAATCAAGAAGAAGAAAGCCCAAAAAATCCTGTTACAGCTTCCCGAGGGGCTGAAGATGCAGGCCCTGGATATAGTTAAATCCCTAGAGAAATCCGGAGCTGAGATTCTCCTCTCCATAGAAACATGTTATGGCGCATGTGATATCCTGGACAGGGAAGCCAAATCGCTCGGCTGCAATCTCATTATTCATGTGGGGCATTCAGAAATGCTGGGGAAGACACAGGTGCCTGTGATTTATGAGGAGTACAGGATGGATTATGACCCGGTTCCCTTACTAGAAAAGAATCTTCATGCGCTGCAACCCTACAAAAAAATATGCCTCCTCACGACACTGCAGTTTCTGGATTCTCTGGAACCAGCCAAAAAATTCCTCGAATCCAAGGGAAAGAATGTCATTATAGGAAAGCCAAAAATCGCGAAATATCCCGGACAGGTCCTGGGCTGCGACCACTCGGCTGCAACCAGCGTTGAAAGCCAGTGTGATTGCTTCCTCTTTTTGGGCTCTGGGAAATTCCACCCACTCGGCGTCTCCCTAAGCGTGGAGAAGACTGTCCTGTTCCTGGACTTTGAGGGTGGGAAACTGGAGAATCTGGAGAAGGAAAAATTCAGGCTCATGAAAATCCACGCGGCACAGCTTGAGAAGGCAAAGGAAGCGAAAAACTTTGGGATTCTTGTTTCCACAAAACCCGGACAGGGCTCCCTCGCCCTGGCGGAGCCCGTCAAGAAGCAGCTGGAGAAAAAGGGAAAGAATGCATGGATTCTCATAGCAGGAGAATTCACTCCCGAGAAGATTCTCGGGCTCAAGCTGGACTGCTTGGTGGACTGCGCATGTCCCAGGCTTGCGGAAGATGTCTCGCTTTTCAGGAAGCCGATAATCAGGCCGGAGGATGTTGAGAAGTTATGAAAAAGATTTGGTTCAAGAATTCCAGAGGCCAGAAGCTTGTGGGGGTTTTGCACGAGGCAAGAAAAGAGAAAGCCGTAATAATGGCTCACGGCTTCAAGTCGGACAAGGACGAAGATGGTATTTTTATCAGAGCTGCAGATGCTTTGTGCAAGGAACGTTTCGCTGTCCTAAGATTCGATTTTGCAGGTTCTGGAGAGAGTGAGGGCAAGTTCACAGAAATGATGTTGAGCAAAGAGGTTGAGGATTTGGAATCTGCTATTCTTTTTATGAAAAATCAAGGCTACAAGAAAATCGGCTTGCTTGGGGCAAGTTTTGGCGGTACAGTTTCCATTCTTGGACATCCAAACGGCATAGCCTCAATGGTCTTGTGGAATCCTGTCTCCAAGACCAGCAGCTTTGAAAACTATCTTTCCAACAAGGTAAACAGGGACTGGAAAAAGGAGATGGAGAAAGGTTATCTGAAATTGTATAGCGAAAAGAGGAGCAAATCGCACAGCATAAGCAAGAACATGATTCTGGAAATGGAGAAAATAAATTTTCAGTCAGAATCCAGAAAAATCAAGGCTCCAATACTCATCATACATGGAGAGAATGATAGCTATCTGCCGTTTTCAGATTCCCAAGAACTCCTCAGATTTTTGAAGGAACCTAAAAAGCTTGAGATAATAAAAGGCGCCGAGCATGGCTTCCATGATAAGGTCTCGGAAAAAATCGCTATAAATCTCACCGTGAATTGGTTCAAGAAATACTTGTAATTACTGAACAGGTCTCTGCTGCTGTTTCACAGGAATCTGGCGGGCCTGCATGATCTCATCTGGAGTGGCCTGAAGCATTGCCTTGATTTCCGCGAGGTCAAGCTCCACTTCCCTGGCCAGGCGGCTCCTGTCCAGCCTCGTGATTTTCTGCTCCTCAAGGGTCTTGAGTTTCTGCTCCGTCATGTCCAGCTTTTCAAGGGCGGTTTTCTTCATGAGGCCTTTCTTCTTGAGGGTCTTTTCCCTGAGCCTGTCCCAGCGCTTCCGCAGTTTCCTTATCTTCCTCGGCCAGCCGAAAATAAAATTAAGCATTATTATCTTGACTGAAGTTGCGAAGCAACTTCCCTCCTCTGCTCCACCATATTATAACATAGTTCACACGCCTTTATGTTTCCTTCTATCGCTTCCGGATGGCTCCCTTTCATCTCCTCCCTCACGGCCTCCTTGAGTTTTTCCAGCGAAAGGATTCCTGTGACCTTGAGAAAGGCGCCAAGAACTGCAACGTTTGGTATGGGCCTTCCTATTGTATCCAGCGCCACCTTTGTCGCATCCACAAAAACCGCCTTCGGGAATTTCGGGAGCGGCTTCTCGGAGTTCACAATGACCTTCCCGTTACCTTTAATCCCTTTCAGGCATGCCTCATTGTCTAGTGTGTGGTCAAGCACAATCACGCAATCAGGGTTGAATATGTAGCCGCGCGTGAGTATGTTCTCGCTTGAGAGCCTGCAGAATGAGGAGACAGGAGCGCCTCTCCTCTCGGAACCGTATATGGCGAAATCCTGCGTCTTCAGGCCAGAAAGGAATCCCGCTCTCCCAAGAATGTGTGCCGCCATGCGAACTCCTTCCCCTCCGCGGCCATGTATCCTGATTTCATACAGTTCCAAAATACCACCCGATTCGCGAAAGAAAGTGTCTCTTGACACTTTCAAATTAATATATTATTTATATTGGTTGGCTATCTTATATTGTGAGATTATGCTCTATCATAAAATCTCGGATATCCCGATAAGCCTGAAGGGAAGGGTTGCCATAAAGATACACATGGGAGAGAGTGGGAACAAGACGCACATTTCCCCAGAGGATGTG
>JBGPBG010000053.1:0-5977 GCA_041481105.1 Candidatus Aenigmatarchaeota archaeon | reverse complement strand
GCCGCCAGGCAGAGAAGAACGGGCTGAAACTGATAGCCTTTACAGAGCACGTCCGGAGGAGCCTTTCCTATAATTTTGACAGCCTGCTCAAAGATGCCAGTAATGCAAGGAAAAAATTCCCGGAACTGAAGATACTTGTGGGCTGCGAGGCAAAGGTTCTTGACCCGGAAGGAAGCCTGGATGTCTCGGATGAGATTCTGAAGAAATGCGACATCGTTCTCGGAACGTTTCACAGCTTTCCAGCATCCGAAAAAAAAGACCTGGAAAATGCACTGAGGAATATGCTCAGGAACCCTGCTTTGGATATATGGACACACCCCATAACCTTTTTCCAGAAATGCCCTCTTTGCGAGAAAGATGCTTGTGAAATGATAAAACTGTGCATAAAGAACAACGTGCTTGTTGAGAACAACATTCGCCCTCGTTACAGGTTCCCGAAGCTTATAGAAGCTTGCAGGAGAATGGATGTAAAGATAGTGACAGGCTCTGATGCGCACGGGGTGGAGGATTTGAGAATATTAAACCAGGATTGAAATTATAAGTGATACTATGCTTGAGATTCTTGCAGCAGCCATGGTCTCCTTCCTCTTCACAATCTTCTTCATCCCGAAATGGATAAAGAGAGCCAAGCAGTTCGGCCTGGTGGGGAAGGACATGAACAAGTACGACAAGCCCGAAGTCGCTGAGGCAGGAGGGATTGTTGTAATATTCGGCGTGCTTGCAGGAATCCTTTTTTTCATGTTCCTTGATACATTCTTCCTCAAAACAGGCGTAAATGAGGCGCTGGTTTTTGCAGCCCTGCTCACGGTTCTTCTTGCAGGATTCCTTGGATTCATAGATGATGTTCTTGGATGGAAGAAGGGCCTCAAGAGGTGGCAGAAACCCATCCTCACGATACCCATGGCCATCCCCCTGATGGTCATAAACGCAGGCCAGTCAACCATGAACATCCCGATTCTCGGGAGCATAGACTTCGGAATAATCTACCCCCTTGTCATAGTGCCGATTGGGATAGTAGGCGCGGCAAACGGGTTCAACATGCTTGCAGGCTTCAACGGCCTGGAGGCAGGAATGGGAGCAATCGCTTTGGGGGCGCTTGGAACAGTGAATCTGCTTAAAGGAGATATCTGGCTCGCGGCCATAGCGTTTGCTGCCGTGGCAAGTCTGCTGGCATTCCTTGTTTTCAACTGGAATCCTGCAAAAATATTCCCAGGAGATTCCCTCACTTACGGGATAGGAGCACTGATAGCAGTTATAGCAATCCTCGGGAACATGGAGAAAATAGGACTGATACTTTTCATCCCCTTCATAATAGATGCCCTTATGTCCCTCCTTCCTGAGGCAAGGGGGAACAGGAAGGTTGAGGCATTCGGGAGGGTGAACAGGGACAGCAGTCTCGAGATGCCCTACAGCCGCATTTTAAGCTTCGAGCATTTCGGGATTTTTACGCTGAAGAAAATCAAGAAAAAGGTGTACGAGAGCGATGTCACGATTTTCTTCCTTGTAATAGAGCTGTTCCTTTCTGCAATAGTTTTTGCATTTTTCATTTAAGGCTGGTCGGGTTTCAAGAACCATGTATTTTTTCCATCAGAATAAACCTCTTCCCAGTATCTCTTCATCACGGTTCCCCACTTCACCTGGGGAGCCTGGATTTTCTCCCCTAGAGCAATTTTGAGCCCAAGGTAAGGGAGGTTAGCCCCTGCTCCCACGCAGGCCACTGTTGTCCCCGCCAGTCTCGGCTGCACTTCTATAAGCTTCGGCCCGCTTTTGCCGTATTTGAATTGTATGTTCGCATTGTAGTCAAGCCCGAGCCTTTTGGCCACAAACTCCGTCTTTTGCATAAGCTCTGTGTTCTTTTCCAGAAGTGCAACAGTGGATATCCCGCGGCTTGTCACTTTCCTCAATCTCGGTATTGTTATCACAGGCCTGCCCCTTTCCAGAAGTATATCCACTGTGTATTCCTTACCCCCAAGATATTCCATTACAAGCAGTTCAGGGAGCCTGGATTTTTTCTCATACTCCCTGAATATGCTCATCATGTCATCAAAATCAGCAAAAGCAGAATCGGGTTTTTGCTTGAAAAGAATCTCTCCGCGGCTTGCTGAAGGCTTTAGTATGCGGAAGCCCCTCATGCCATAACTCACAGAAGGCTTGAAACATACAGGGTTTTTCGGGAAGCCAAGCTCCTTTGCAGCCTTCTCGAACTCCGAGGAGGTCTTGGCGAACCTGAATTCAGGCGTTATGCCATCATTTTTGAAGAACTCATAGCATCTCCTTTTGTTCTGGCCTGTCTCTATGGCCTGCGGATTGGCCAAGGCAACCTTTATGCCCAGAGATTCGAATTGTTTCTTTGCCTTGGAAATAGGCAGCAGCTCGGGATCCACCCAGGAGAACAGGATAGCTGGCCCCTCCTTTCTACATATCTCCAGAATCCTAGGGATGAAATCCGGGCTGTCTCCAGGAGGAATCGTGTAGCCCTTGTCCGCAAAATGGAACCCGTAAGCTTCCGGGTTCATGTCAGCGGTTACTATCTTCAGCTTCCTTCCCTCTTGTGCGGCTCCAAGCCTCCATGACTTTATGATTCCATATGCCCCCGGGGCACCTGCCCCTGTGCACAGAACAGTTAGATTTTGCATAAAACCGATTAATATTTTAATCTTTATAAGCTAAATATCCCAGAAAACATATGTATTGCCGCTATCAAACCCTGGAAATCTGGTGAAAAGCAATGAACCGCATACTTTTCTTGAGTGCGCATCCTGATGACTTTGAGACAGGCGCAGGAGGATTTTTCGCGAAGCTTAAAGGCTCTGGAAAGGATTATTTTAATCTGGTTTTTAGCGACTGTTCTGAACAGAAAGGGAATGAGGGGATTGTTTCGGAGTTCCATGAATCCATGAAGACGCTCGGGATAGAAAAAGGCAAGTTTGAGCTCCTGGATTTCCAGAACACGAGGCTTCCGGAAAGCGCGGCGAAAATAAGGGAAGCCATGGAGAGAATAAGGGAGGAGTTCAAGCCAGATGCGGTGTTTACCCATGACATAGACAACCTTCACCAGGACCATAAATGTGTGACAGAACAGGCCCTGCGGGTCTTTAAAACCCTCTCAATAATAATGTACCAGGACATGAAAAGCACCCCACACTTCAGCCCAAACATGTTCAGCCAGCTCACGAAGGAGCATCTCGAGAAAAAGATAAAGGCGCTGGAGTGCTACAGGACACAGTTCAGGAGATACTACCACGACATGGAGTTCGTGAGGGCGCTGGCAAGGGTGCACGGAAAAAGGATAAACGCGGAATTCGCAGAGGGATTCCGCGCTTACCAGTACCAGATTTAGGAAAGATGCTTCGAGGCATCAATCTATAGGCGAGAGAATGACAGTGAACGTTGGCGTGATAGGCGTAGGGAACATGGGCAAGCACCATGCAAGGGTTTACTCAGAGCTGAAAGGCTGCAAGCTCGTGGCTGTATCAGACACGGATGAGGAAAGGGGAAAGAGGATAGCAAGCCAGTATGGCTGCGCATATTACAAGAATTACCGCGACATGCTCAAGCAGGACATCCAGGCAGTTTCAATAGCAGTTCCAACAGTATTCCATAAGGACGTCGCCCTTGTATGCATAAGAGCAGGCAAGCACATACTTGTAGAAAAACCCATAGCGGACACGGTGGAAAACGCAAAGAAGATTATAGGGGCCGCAAAAAGAATGAAGGTCAAGGTCGCCGTTGGTCACGTGGAAAGGTTCAATCCCGGGGTCCAGCGGCTCAAGAGTATGATGGAAAAGGGGGAGCTTGGAACTATAACAACTGTTCTTGCAAGGAGAGTCGGGGTGTTCCCTCCCCAGATAAAAGACGCTAATGTGATAATCGATCTGGCCGTGCATGACTTAGACATTCTGAACTACCTTCTTGGTAAAACGCCAACAAGAATACACGCAGAGGCAGGAAAGGCCCTGATAAACAGGAGGGAGGATTATGCGGACATACTCCTGAAGTATGACGGAGTGAATGCGTTCGTGCAGGTGAACTGGATAACTCCAATAAAGATAAGGAGCCTGGCAATAACAGGAACAAAAGGCTATGCAGAAATAAACTATGTTACCCAGGAACTTGTGCTCTACAAGAGCAAATATGAAAGGAAATTCGAGACCTTCGAGGACATTGTGAAGTTTGCAGAACCAGAGATAGTAAAAGTAAAGGTGAGAAAATCCGAGCCTTTGAAAGAGGAGCTGAAAGATTTCATTTCAAGCATCAAATCAAATAAACAGCCGCTTGTTTCAGGAGAGGATGGCCTTAAAGCGCTTGAACTGGCGCTGGAGATAGTGAAGTCTTATGGTAAATGAAATTAGAGGGAAGGAGTTGAAACCTCCTTCAGGCAAGGCGTTTATTCACAGGACAGCCGAAGTCTCAGAAAAAGCTACAGTAGGGGAAGGAACAAAGGTATGGAACAACGCTCAAATACGCGAATTGGCATCCGTAGGGAAAAATTGCGTGATAGGCAAGAACGTATACATAGATGGAAAGGTGAAGATAGGGGACAATGTGAAAATCCAGAACAACGCATGCATATATTACAAGTCAGTCGTTGAGGATGACGTGATGATAGGGCCGAATGTTGTTTTCATAAACGACCTGTACCCGCGCGCATTCATCTGGAGCCAGGAGAGGCGTGGGCTACCAATAATAGTAAAGAAGGGAGCCTCAATAGGCGCGAACTCCACCATAATCTGCGGCCGCACGATTGGAAGTTATGCGATAGTCGGGGCTGGTTCTGTTGTAACTAAAGACGTGCCCGATTATGCCCTTGTTTACGGCAACCCGGCCAAATTGCATGGTTTTGTTTGCGAGTGCGGGACAAAGCTGGATTTGGAAAAATTGAACGGCAACATAATAGTTTGCGAGAAGTGCAAAAGGAAGATCTCGATAGACAGGAAGCTTGCAGAATCCCTAAAATGATTGCTGGAAAGAAGGCGAATTTGAGCTGGAAGGCGAGTGTTGTCGCCTTCATTCTCGAGTTCCGCCTTCAAACTCGAATTCCTTCCTTCACATTCTTCACAACCTCTTCCAGCTCTTTCTGGGAAAGAAGCGGATGCACGGGAAGGGAAAGCACCTGCTTGCATATTTCCTCTGTCACGGGGCATAATCCCTTCCGGAAACCCATTTTCACATAAGGAGGCTGTAGGTAAAGCGGCTGAGGATAGTAAATCCTTGCTCCTACCCCGTGATTGTTCAAATAGTTAAGCAGCTTGTCCCGGCCTTTCGGGACTTTTATGGTATACTGATGGTACACATGCCTGACATATTTTGGAACAAAAGGTGTTTCTACCCCCTTGATTGAAGAAAGCGAATCCGTGAGAAATCTCGCGTTCTCTATTCTTTTCCTGTTGAGTGATTCTATCCTCTTGAGCTGCTCAATCCCTATGGCAGCCTGAATATCAGTCATCCGGAAGTTGTAGGAGATTATATCATGCTTGTACTGCTCACTCTGCCCCTGGTTCCTTATAACCTTTGCCTTCTCAGCTATATCCTTTTGGTTGGTTAGAATCATCCCACCCTCCCCCGTTGTGATGTTCTTGGTCGCGTAAAAGGAGAATGTAGAAAGATAACTGAATGTGCCGATTTTCCTTCCCTTGTATTCAGCCCCCACAGCCTGCGCAGCATCCTCCACAAGCGTGGCTCCTGCATACCTGCATATCTTGAGGATGGGCTCCATCTCACATGGCTGGCCGTAGAGATGGACGCAGACAACAGCCTTTGTCCTTTCTGTCAGGCAATGCTTTATCTTTTCAGGGTCTATATTGAAGGTCCTTGGGTCTATGTCAGCAAAAACAGGCTTTGCCCCGCAGTGGATTATGGCATTGGCAGTTGCTGCAAAGGTGAAGGGGGTTGTTACTACCTCATCCCCTTTTTTCAGGTCCAGGGCCTGCAATCCTATCTGCAGGGCAGCTGTCCCTGAGGAGACAGCAATCCCATG
>JBGPBG010000052.1:0-5980 GCA_041481105.1 Candidatus Aenigmatarchaeota archaeon | reverse complement strand
TAAAGCATCACCAGTCTACACTCTGCGACCCCTCTTCCCGCCCGGCTTCCTCGTGGTATCATGCGGGACGGGCGTAACGTCCTCTATCTTGCCTATCCTTAGCCCTGCCCTCACAAGAGCCCTTATAGCGGGCTGCGCGCCCTGTCCTGGCATCCTCTTGTTGTGCCCTCCCGGAGCACGTATCTTAAGGTGGACTCCTGTTATCCCCTTTGCAAGCGCGTCTCCAGCGACCTTCCTTGCAGCCTGCATCGCAGGGAATGCGGAGCCCTTGTCCTTGTCCCTTTTGGTGACCATGCCTCCCGAGCACCTTGCTATGGTCTCGGCCCCTGTTATGTCCGTCACGTGGATTATGGTGTTGTTCACGGAAGAGTAGATATGGGCTACGCCCCACTTGCCCCTGGGCTGGAACTGCCTGGCCTGGACTGGAGCCTCGCGCGTTTCATCCTTCCTTTCCTGGACTGGCGCTGCACTCTCTTCAGCTTTGGGATTTTCTTCTGTTGCCATAAAATCACTCTTCTATGGGCTTCACCTTCACCTTTTTCTCAGGCATGTGGAGGGATATCTTCCTGTCCTCCTCGACCGGCACAATATAGGAAGGGAATTTCGTCTTCCTTCCCGCCACTGACACGTGGCCGTGGACTATGAGCTGCCTTGACTGCATGGGCGTCTTTGCAATGCCTTTCCTGAGCACGAGCGTCTGGAGCCTCCTGTCAAGCAGGTTCGTGATGTTCAGGGCGAGTATGTCGTCCAGAGTGCTTTCCTTCTTTGGAAGGAACCCGAGCTTGGCCATCTTCTCTATGAGTATCCTCTCCTTCTCCTTGTCCTTATCCGCAATGAGCTCCCTTGCCCTCTGCCTGTAGTTCCTCAGCACGCCCTGGGCCATGAGCATCTCCTTTTTCCTGCGGAGGCCGTAATCGTTAAGGAGCTTCCTGTCATCCTTGATTTTAGTGATGTTCCAGGGGCTTCTCGGCTTCTTGAATTTTTTCCTTATCCTTCGCATAGGTATCATCTCATCATTTCTTGGCTGCAGTCGCGGGAGCCTCCTTCTTCCTTCTGACTCCTACGCTCTTGCCCTTCCTGAACGAGGACCGCGTCCTCTGGCCTCTCACAGGCTGGCCCTGTATGTGCCTCACTCCCCTGTAGCACTTCATCTTCTTCAGCTCGTTTATGTCCATCTTGTGCGTGAACTCGAGCTGCGAGGCTGTGAGGTGCCTGCTTTTCCATGTCAGAGGCTCATTCCTGCGGTTGAGCATCCACACAGGGATGCCTATTGACTGGGGGTTCAGTATGGCATCCTCCAGCTTCTTCATCTCGCTGTCAGAAAGCTGGCCGAGCTTCTTTCCTGTGAAGCCGCACTGCTTCGTTATCACATTGCTGAGCATGAATGAGATGCCGTCTATCCTTCTTATGGCTTCCTGGACGGTTTTGTTTCCATCGAGGTTGGTCTCCACAAACCTTATAATCTGCGTCTCCCTCTGTAACTGCTTGCCTGAAGGAGGCGCAGCTCCGGCAGCTGGCTTGGGCTTTGCCGCCTCATGAGGCTTGGACTTCTCTGTTGCCGGATTTTTTGCTGGTTCAGCCATAATCTCACGTAAATCTTATAACCCGAAAAGAAACAGGCGTTTCCTTCGGGGTAATCGTCACTTTCTGGAAAGACGGCTTGCATAGATTGGCAAAAGCCGTCAGTCTCTGGTGACTAGCCCGCATTTTGAAAGGCGACATTGTTCTTTTGTAACAAGCCGCCAAGCGATTACATAAGTATAAACAGAAGAGTATATAAACCTTTAATCAGAAGGGAGCTTGGACACGACATTCTTTTCATAATCCATTGAGGATTTCGCATATTCCTCTATGGCCTGCTCATATCTTGTTATAGTTTCTCTTTCTCTGGGGGTTATTGTATCCTTGGAGGTGGTCTGGCTTATCCATTTCCTCATCCTCTCCACAGTCTGGTTGGAAAATGCAATCTCCATCTCAGTAATCCTTTTGAGCAGTTTTTGCTTATTCCTCTCCCTCCACGCATTGAGAAGCAACTCATCTATCTCCGGGTTCGAGCCTGTCCTGTAGTTTTTGATGTTATCGCTGCTTACCAGAGCCCTCGTGAATATGTCCTTCCTAGAATCCCTTGTCTTTATTATGAGATTCTTCGCGTTCCGCATGATCCTGGTATCATACACGTCAAAAATCTCCTTCACCACCCCGAATTTCACTATGAGATACCAGACAACGGCAAGGAAGAAGACGAAATAGTTCACGTAAAGCAGGACTGTTATGAGCAGCTCTTCCTGAAGCGCCCCGAGGAGCCATATACCGAATGTCAGGCCTCCCACGAAAAGCGTGAAGAACACGTGCGTGGCCGCATAAGCCATGGAATTCGGTATGATAAACTCGCGCATCTTCTTCTGCATGAACCAGCTTGTATACCAAGCGAACGCGGAAAGGCCTGCATAAAGGAGGATGAATATCACAGAATAGACTGCGGAGAACCCGAATATCATCGAGCACATGAAGCTGAAGAGCCCCAGGGAGAAGTAATAATAGTGGATTATTTCAAAGTACTCGGGCCTGACGTAGAATCCCATATTTAGAATTTGATTACTTGCTTTTAAGCGATTTCAGCTCCTCCAGAAGGCGCTCCCTGAACTTCTCCCAGTCCGAGACTATCGCTCCAGCAGCTTTCTTGTGGCCCCCGCCTGTCCCTATCCCCTGCACGCATTTCTTCGCGAGGTTGCCCACATTAACGTCTCCTGACTGGTTTCGGAAGGAGAGCTTCCACTCGCTCCCCGCCTTCCTCCGTATTATTACAGTCTTGCCAGGGTACTTCTCCGCGAAGTAGGTGGAGACCGCTGAGGTAAGGCTCATCCTGGTCCTTATCGTGTATATGTTAAGTCCCAGCTTGGGATGCGTCTCAGCGCTCTTGTACGCATTCTTTATGACCCTCCTGATCTCCTCCTTCACTTTCTGGTGCCAGGCCTTGAGGCGCCTGGATTCAAGGAACTTCATGTAGTCCTTGGATTCCAGGAGGATTTTCAGGACGCTGTCCGCGCCCTCGCCTCCCTTTATCGTGACGGCAGAGCATATCAGCTCGGAGGCGTAGCCAAGCTTTGAGCGCATGGCATCCTTTCCTATAGAGCCCGGATAGGTTTTTTCAGAGAGCTCAAGGACATCCATGCAATCCTTTATGTCATAATCCCCGATTATCCCGATTGCGGAAATCCACACAAACGGGGTAACATTCTTGCCAAGGGATTGGAGGAGCTTGAAGACAACATAGCTTGTGGCAATGTACTTGTCCTCAAAGAACCTGGGGTTGACGTGCACGATTCTATCCGAGTTCATATCCCTCTCATAAATATGGTGGTCTATCACAACCATCCTGGCTTTGGGGAGACTCTCCAGGATATCCTTTATCTTTTCCCATTCCTGGTCAACAGGCAGGTCAAGGAAAACAAGCAGGTCAGGATTCTTCTCCACAATCTCTTTTACAAATTCCCTCTCTATCCGCGGACCCTGTCTGGCATTGCTTTCAAACTCTCCGAAGAATTTCAGCAGCAGTGCAGCTGAGCAGATGCCGTCCGCGTCCCTGTGGTTGAAGAGCAGGCGCTTCCCGGGAGTCTTCAGAAAGTCCTCAAGCCTTCTCAGCTCCTTATCATCCTTGATTATCATATTCTCCATACATTCAGCCTTGACAGTTTAATCGATACGACTTGCGAAGAAGTCGGCTTCGCCGCCTTCAAACTGAATATGTATTAATTTACTATATAATAATTGAGAATATGGACCTGAAAGAAGGGAAGCTTGCGGTGCAGTTGGCTCGGAAAAGCATGGAGGATTTTGTCTCCGGGAAAGATACCCCGAATACAGAAAGACTTCCGGCAGTTTTTTCCGAGAACCGTGGGGCCTTTGTGACCCTGCATACCTATCCTGAAAAGGAATTGCGCGGCTGCATAGGTTACCCTGAACCAGTTTTTCCTTTGCGTAAAGCCCTTACTGACTGCGCAGTTCATGCATGCCAGGATTCAAGGTTCAGGCCAGTTCAGAAGCCAGAGCTCTCCAAAATAATAATGGAAGTGTCCATCCTAACGAAGCCGCAGCTTATCGAGTGCAAAAGTCCGAGAGAGAATCCAAAGCATGTGAAAATCGGAAAGGACGGCCTGATTGTCAGAAAGGGCTGGAACAGCGGGCTGCTGCTTCCCCAGGTCGCGACAGACCACAAGTTCTCCGCGAAAGAGTTCCTGGAGCACACGTGCATGAAGGCAGGCTTGAGCCCGGACTCCTGGCTTGACCAGAACTGCAAAATCTGGAAATTCCAGGCGGAGATTTTCGGGGAGAAAACTCCTGGCGGAAAGATAGAGAAAGTGAAATAATGACTGAAGTGAAAATTCTCGTGGAAGGATATGAAAGTGTGGATTCGAAAGAGGAAATAGCATGCTCAACAATCAGTCTGATCAGAGACAAGAATGTTATAATGGTTGTGGATCCTGGCACTGTAAAAGACCATAGAATTCTAGTTAATGCTTTGAGAAGAGAAGGCCTAACTATAGACGATGTGAATTTTGTGGGCATAACCCACTCACATATGGACCATTACAGGAACATCGGGCTGTTTCCTAAAGCTAAAGCAGTAGATTATTGGGGAATCTGGGACAAGGACAAGAATGAGGAATGGGATGGCAGCGATATCCAATTTTCAGACAGCATTAGAATCGTAAAACTACCAGGCCATACTTATGATAGCATTGTTTTTTTGGTGAAAACAAAACAGGGAACAGTCGCTATATGCGGCGACGTTTTTTGGAAAGAGAACCATCCAAAAGATGACCCTTACGCAACAGACAATAAGAAGCTGGAAGAAAGCAGGAAGAAACTTCTGCAGATGGCTGACTGGATAATCCCAGGCCATGGAAAGATGTTCAAGGTGAGCAAATGAAAGAATGCCAAAACAGGGCAGAGAACCTGAAATCCTGCGGATGTACCTACTCCTCGTGCTCAAGGAGGGGCATGTGCTGCGAGTGCATAAGGCATCACAGAGAGAAAGGGGAGATTCCAGGCTGTTTGTTCCCGAAAGAGGCGGAGAAGGCTTATGACAGATCGGTGAGGAAGTTTGTGGGGAGTGTTAATAAATAAGCGAAATGTAATAATCCTTATTTAAAATCAAATCACCAAAAAATTAATATGGGACTCAAAGAAATTCTGAAATTGAGCTGGATTAAATTTTTTGTTATAATTGTTTTACTGATAGCATCTTATTATGGAGTTTTATCATCAGCACCTTTCGGCCCTACTTTACCAACTACTTGGTATATTTTTGTAGCGTTATTTTTCATAATTTTGATATATCTCGTTATTTCTATAATCGCTACACTTTACATCAGATACAGAACTAAAAAACCCTGAACCCTCTATTTTGGATAACGTCAGGACGAAGTAATTGTTTCTCAAATTATTTATGCAAGTATTAAGCAACCCACAAAACCACACGTTAAGAAATACAAAGCTATTAATGATATTATCAAAAACAAGAGACTAACAACCAACAAATGTTTTGAAAATTTCTCTTTTTTCTTAATGCCAATTAAGGAAAGAACAAGTCCCAAAAACAAAGCCGCTATATGAAAGACCAGAAAAACTCCTGTAAATGTTGGATTGTACGAATTAACTATTATCCAAACAATTCCCGTTGAAACTATCAACCCAATCCAAACCTTAACCAACAATTCCTTATTCATCAATTATATTTGGTTTCAGCGCTTAAAATATCCTGAACCCACTAGGTTTTATCCCGTCCTCCACTATCACAAATTTAACTGTACCGCCTTCCGGAACCCACCTATGCTTGATTATGGTGGCCTTGCGCTCGGAGGTCTTGTTCGTGCGCTCCAGGTAGACAATCGCCTTCGACCAGTATTTTATCATGTCACCGCCGACTATCTCGTTCGTTCCAGTATCCCAGTTCTGGAAGGTGTGCGCGGTTATGATT
>JBGPBG010000051.1:0-6001 GCA_041481105.1 Candidatus Aenigmatarchaeota archaeon | reverse complement strand
TGCTCCTTCCGTATGAGGTCCTTGTCTCCGGAAGCGGTCACGAATATGTCCCCGATTTTTGCAGCCTCGGGCATGCCCATTACCCTGAATCCGTCCATGTATGCCTGGAGGGCGCGGACAGGATTCACCTCTGTCACTATCACGTTCGCTCCCATGCCCCTTGCGCGGGCGGCTATCCCCTTGCCGCACATGCCATATCCTCCGACCACGAAATTCTTTCCCGCGAGCAGAATGGATGTGGAGCGCATTATCCCGTCAATGGTGGACTGGCCTGTCCCGTACATGTTGTCAAAAAGGTGCTTGGTGTAAGCATCGTTAACTGAGATTATGGGATATCTCAGGGCCTTGTCCTTCTCCATGGAGCGGAAGCGTATCACTCCTGTGGTGGTCTCCTCTGTTCCTCCTATTATGCCCTTCAAGAGGTCCTGCCTCTTGGAATGAATGGTGGCCACCAGATCCCCTCCGTCATCCATGGTGATGTTCGGCTTCATGTCAAGCACCTGGTTCACGCACCAGTAATACTCTTCGTTCGAGACGCCTCTCCATGCGAAAATATTAATCCCGTCTTCTGCGAGGGCTGCTGCTATGTCGTCCTGCGTGCTGAGTGGATTGGAGCCGCAGAGCCCCACAATCGCGCCCCCCTCCTTAAGGGTGCGCATGAGCACCGCAGTCTCCTTCGTGACATGAAGGCATGCTGCTACTGTGAGTCCTTTGAGAGGCTTTTCCTTCCGGAACTCCTCCCTTATCCGCATGAGCACAGGCATGTGGTCCTCTGCCCATGTTATCTTCTTCCGCCCTTCGCTGGCAAGCTTCGGGTCTTTCACTTTGCTCATCAAATCATTCCTCCTAATTTAGAAGCACGTGATTCTTTTAATCTCTGCATATCTTTTCTCTATGTCTTTTAAGGTTATGGACTTGAGCCTGCTCAGGCCGAAGCCCTCGACTGTGAAAGAGGCCACAACGGCCCCGTAAATCATGGCCTTCCGGATTTTCGGCTCGGTCACAGTCCGGCTTTTCGCGAGCCAGCCCATGAGGGCTCCTGCATATGAATCCCCTGCTCCCGTGGGGTCTATAAGTGTCTCGAGGGGGTAGCTGGGAGCTACAAAGCATGAGCCGTTTGTAAATAAAAGGGAGCCGTGCTCCCCCTTTTTTATTATCACGTATTCGGGCCCTAGCTTCAAGGCCGATCTTGCCGCTTTCACAAGATTCGGGGTCTGGAAAAGCTGCCTGGCCTCCCAGTCGTTAATCAGAAGGAGGTTGCATTTCTTGATTGTATCAAGAATCGTTTTTCTGGATTTTTCAATCCAAAAGGGTTTTGTATCGATAACCACGAATTCGGGATTTTCCAATTGGTTTATAACATTTGTCTGTATCTTTGGGTTCACAGCGCCAATGAAAAAATGCCTGGCCTTCCTGTACTCTTCCGGAAGTACGGGGTTGAACTTGCCAAATACATTTACATCCGTCTTCAGGACGTGGGCCTCGTTCATGTCATACTCATAATAGCAGCTGAATCTCAGGGTTTTTCCTTTCACTATCTGTATGCCTTTTGTGCATATTCCCCTGTTGTTGAGGAAGGAGAAGTGCTTCTTCTGGATATCTGTCCCTGCTATTGAGACTATCCCGGTTTGTGAAAAGAGCGAAGAGGCGACAGAGAAAAACACGGCCGTCCCGCTGAATTCATCCTTAACTGAACCGAAGGGCGTCTTCACCGTGTCAAGGCCTATGCTGCCTACTGCTATCACGTCTGGCATTATATCACTTTGAGAATTAAGAGGTTGTGATTATTAAGGTTTTCCGCTTAAGCCTGAACCATAAAGGGTCCTGTTCGGGGTTCACGCTTTTTTAAATATCCCAGCGATCATGGCGTACGCCTCCGGAAGGTCGCATCCCGCTCCCAACTCCTTGCCAAGACCGCATGCATATTCTATGCCTGTTACTTTCAGTTCATCTGATGGGTCATCGTAGAAAATTGTCTCTTGGATGCCTATTCTTTCTTCCGGACCTTTTGGGCATAATCCGCATTTCTTTAGCAGGTTTGTTTCTTGTGACATAGAAAAGAATTCGCAGCAAGCTTTTTATTTCTTGATGCTCTTCGCGACCCCGTCCAGGAACTTCTGGCCCTTCGGGGTTATTGAGCGGCCCTTGCCTTTCTCTATCTTAACAAATCCTGCCTTCTCGTGCTGCTGGAGTATTTTCCTGATTATATTACCCGACGCCCTCTTCTTGTGCTCGGGCTTGTGGCCCCTGTTCTTCCTTCCCCCGTAAACCTTCCTGAGCTTCGAGACTCCGAGCCGCTGGTTGAGATAGACCTTCCTGAGGATTGAGGCCGACCTGATAAACCACCAGTTCGCCTGGGAGGGGGGCCTCTGCTTGTGCACGCCTGTCTTCACGAACACTGCCCATTCAGGGGGCTTGAATTCCTCCATTCGCTCGAGAGATTCGGCTGCCTTCATTACAAGCTGCTGGGTGTCTACATCCTTGATTGAAACCATACTCTTCGCCTCGTAGTCGGTTACGGAGAAGCGCGCGGCGCTTTCCGCTGACTTTCGCCTTTGCTTAATTTACTGTAATATCTCTGCAAGTAGATATATAAATGTTTTAGAACAGGAATCTCGGTCAAACGCTGTACGCAATATAAGCGGAGCCGCTCTCCGTTATGGTCTTTATTATCATGTAGAGGACCCCGCTGTCCACTATGAGGAACATTGCTATAAGAGTAAGTCCTATAATCATTGACTTTCCGGATTCTTGAAGGTTGCAGGAATCCGCCTCGAATCCTGCCATGCATTTTACCTGCTCCCTCACCACGCTGTCGAAAATGAACAGTATGAAGAATATGGAGATGAAGATTATCACCATGCCCATTACTATAAGGATTCTCATCAGCTTCGCCTGACAATTCGCCCCGCAATTGGTTAACTGCGCGCCTTTCTTGAAACCTTTTCTTTTCGGTAAGGGTGGCGCATGATATGGCCGCACTCCAGGCAGGTGATTATCACGGCCTGCTGTTTTGCGCTTGTCCTCACCCTGCAATTAATACTTGGCTTGAGGTACTTATAACATTTCCTGCAGTACTGTCGTTTGAGCTGCGGGGAGAGACGGATGTTGTAGCGCATGGCTATCTTCCTCGCCAGAGAGACATAGTGGTGGGACCTCTCTGGGTGCGTGGAGAACTCCCTTTCAGCAAGGGCGAAAAGCCGCTCTATCCTCTCCCTCCCTATGCTTTGCTGCCATCCGGGTTTTGGTAGGTGCTTTCTTTTTGGCTTAGAATGAGTCAATATCACCACCGGTCTTTGCGACGCCTTCTTTCTCTAAATCTCCTCTACATCTGCCTGGGTTTCTATTACAGGGTCCGCGATCCTTTCGGGCTTTTCGGATTTCTGGTCGGACTCGGGTTTCTTCTCGAATTTGAGGATTATGCGGTTCTCGCGGCCTGATATGGGTTCTATGTCAATGACGCCGCGGCTCTTGAGATTCTTCACGAGCCTTGAAACCTTGGCCTTCGAGAAGTCTGATTCCCTTACTATGATCTTCTGGCCTGATTTGCCTCCGTGCTTCGCAAGTATGTCAACGACTTTTTTCTCGTCTGTGTTCAGGATGGATGTCATGGCCTCGGCTGTTATTTTCCCGAGGCCGTCACCCTTCCTCACATATATGGCAACAGCTATCATGGAGATAATGACTATCCCCGCGATGGAAACCACGAAAAGGTTGCTGAAGCCTGCGCCCGCGGAAGGTATCGAATAGGAGACCGAGAATTTCAGGTCATCGGCCGTGACGTTCTCCTTTTCCCAGTATACCATAATGAGCTTGCCGTCCGTGAGGATTTTTCCATTGTCCGGTGAGTATGACTGGTTTGCCAGTTCCTCCGAGAGAACGCTGTTCTGCGGGATCTTGATTATTATGAAGGCTACATTTGCAGGCATGGAGATCCCGTAATCAGCGGTGAAATTGTCTCTGTTCTGAAGCACCTTGATGCCGTCCCTTGTGTACAGGGTAAGCGTGAGGAATTTTTTAGTCTGGCTCATTCCGCTGAAAGCGCATGTTATCCTGCTTTTGCTTCCTTCATCGGAAAGCCTGCATTCGGCTGAATCAAAATCTGCCTGCGTGCTCAGGTTGAAGGCTTTGTAATCAAGCAGGAAATCTGTACTGTTAAGAGGTTCCGCAAATTTCATGGTCAGGACAGTCTTTACAGTCATGTCATCGTTTATGGTGCTTTCCACTCCGTAGTATCCAAGTTCTGCCCCCCTGGCCTGGGCTGAAACAATTGAAAATGTGGCTATGATCAGGGAAGCCAGCAGCAGAAAACCGGATTGTTTCATGGTTAATTATTTCTCCCGTGAGCTTAAAAGCCTTGCAGCTTTGCTGGGGATATGCGCTATCCCTTTGGATTGTTTCATGGATAAGATATGAGGCGTATGATGCTGCTTGGAACAATCCGCGCCATGCCTTATGGGAATCCGTTCTGTTCCCGGAGAACTTCGCCAATCGCCTGAAACAATCCCCGTTCCATCAAGCAGATAAGCCTTTGAAACAATACGTAAGCATGGAGAAATTGCTTCCCAGAATAAGGGAGATTGCAAGCAAGATTGCGGAAACCGAGAGCCGAAGAAGGGGTGTGGCCGCATTGCTGAGGGAGGCCTCGCCCAAGCTAGGGCTGTTCCACAGGATGGAGCAGAGCTCTCTCAAGGACGTGAAGGTTGTGGGGGTTGACGGCGGGATGGCCAAGAAATCCCTGCACGGCATGGACTGTGTGCTTGTCAGGTCAGTAGGCGCATGCTTCAATTACCAGAACAACAGGATAAAGGAAGTGGCTTACTATCCTTCCAAGATCCCCCCGATACAGGCAGAGGTCACGGACATGATGAGCGATATTGACTGGAGTTATTACACGTCCATCGTCCGGGAAACCTCAGAGGTCAGGACTGCCATAAGCTGCATTGAAAAGTTTCATCCCACTATCCTTCTCATGGACGGCTCGATTGTCCCGCACCATGCGGACAAGCCCGCAAGGCTGTCCCCCGCGTACCAGGCGTACAGGAGCATGCTTTCCGAATATAACCGGCTTTATGATTCATGCGCCTCCGCGGGCACGATGCTCGCGGGGATAATAGAGGATTCCAGGGCGGTCCGGTTCTGCGATATTGCAAAAAGCCAGATATCAGCTTTTGCAGATGGCTCCCGCGAGAATGTGAATGAACTGCTGTGCAGGACTCGCGACACGAACCTGCTTTTCTGGGCTTTGCAGAAAGGGGAAAGGACAATGCCTTTCGGATATTGCGAGGATCCGAAGGAGCACCCCATACTCAGGGACTTTGACGAGAAGTACAGCATGAGGCTCAACTCGCTCTATCTCAAGACCGCGGAGCTTGACAGGCCCATAAGGGTGGATTACATGAAGGACAGGGAGGATATCGAGAATCAGATAGCTTCCATTCTTCTCGCTATCTCCGGCCAGCACTCAAGCTACGGCCTTCCCGCTCCCATAATAGAGGCTGACAATGTCGCGAAGCTCTCGGATAATGAGATGGAGAATTTCTACTTCCAGATACTCGCATTCGCGGGGAACCTCCCGAGCATAATGCAGCTCAGAAGGGAGACAAGGCCGTTCTAACAGGCTACAACCAGTATGGTATATTTGAATAGACATCGTCTGAATCGAGCGCAACTGATGCTATTTCGTCTCTAAGTTTTCCTTGTTCCAGTTCCTGTACAGATCCTTTAACAGTGTAGCACTTCATGCGATATCGTCCGTTATATTCATATTCATCAAAAAAAGCATCTTGTTCGGATAAGTGTGTGCGGATTGTCAGGAATTTTTTCCCTCGCTTTCGCTCCCTAATTATGTAAAGCGTGGCATCAGGGTAAGATGTAAGGACTTCGCGCCAAGATTTTCCTTCCTTATGAACATAATTCCGCAATTCTTCCAAGGTCGCAATATCCAGTTCCATACATGATAGAATGAAGCATACATATAAAAACTAGAAGAGGGTGTGAG
>JBGPBG010000050.1:0-6060 GCA_041481105.1 Candidatus Aenigmatarchaeota archaeon | reverse complement strand
TGCTTAAGCGTTTGTTAAGCAAATTAAGCAACGTTAAGCAACCGGGGCTATATATAGCGATTAAGCACGTTAAGCACTCTCTGGAGAGAAGGCGACTCTTGTCACCTTCATTTGCGAATCAGAAGTCGCGCTCTATGAGGAAATATGCGAAATCTCTCAGCTTCCTCTTTGCCTTGGAATCCTTTAGGAGAGGGTCGACTTCTTTCCATGCATCAAGCACAAGCTGCTTTGCCTTCTGCCTTGCGTAATCTATGGAATTGTATTTGCCAAGGATAGATATTGCCTCTTCCGTCATCCTAGGGTCGCTGGTGTGAGAGTTGAGTATTCTTATGAGCCTTGACTTGTCGCTTTCTGATGCGGTTCTAAGCGCGTGTATAACCATCAGCGTGCGCTTCCCTTCCTTTATGTCGTTCCCGAAAGCCTTCCCGAATCTCTTCCTGTCTTTTCCCGAAGAGACTATATCAAGTATGTCGTCCTGTATCTGGAAGGCGACGCCTATCGATTCTGCAAACCTGCCCATTGTTTCTTCCTGTTTCTCAGAACCGTTGGATAATGTCACTGCCAGCCTTGCGGACATCCTGGCAAGCGTTCCTGTTTTGTACGCGCACATCTGCATATACTGCGTTTCTGTCGGGTTTGAGTTCCCCCTGTGCCACCAAATGTCCATCGCCTGGCCAGCGTGTATGTTTGTCATCTCCTGCGCATAAATCTCATATGCTCTGATTATTGTTTTGTCATCAAACTTGCTCCTGTTTTTCAGCAAAACCGCAAGCGGGAGGAAATACAAGAAGTTTCCTGCATTTATAGCAATATCGATGCCAAATATCTTGTGTGTGCACGGCTTGCCTCTTCTCATTTCTCCCCCGTCTTCAATATCGTCTGTGATTATAGAGCCTTCATGGCAGAGCTCAGAAACTATTGCAAACTCCTGGAGCTTTTTTGTATCCCCACCAAGGGCTTCTGTTATCAGCATAAACAGTGCCGGTCGCCATCTCTTTCCTCCCCTTCCAAGGAAATCCCATATAGGTTCGTTCAGCGCCTTGTTTATGGCAGGAATGTCGTATTCGTATCCTGATTTGCCGAATATCCTTTCCATCTGGATTTTATCTGCGTTTTTGGGCAGAAGCCTTTCCATTTCCCGGTCTATCTTTGACTTGAGCTCTTCAAGCGTTTTTTCAGTTTCGTTTTTTCCCATACAGCACCCTTAAAGAATATTTAAGTAAAGGATTTAATAAGAATAAAGTGGTTTAATGAAAATTAGAATAGAGTCAGGAATTCCTGGTTTGGACACATTGATTCAGGGTGGATTCCTGCCAAATTCTGTTAACCTTGTTACAGGTGAAACAGGAACTGGTAAAACAATTTTCTGTGCCCAGTATCTCTGGTATGGTTTGCAGAAAGGTGATACCTGCCTTTACATTTCGCTTGAGGAGGATCCTGAAGATATAAAGGCAGATGCAATGCAGTTTGGCTGGGACTTTGAGAAATTCGAAAAGAAGGGACTGTTCAAGATAATATACCACGACCCTGCACAAGTAAACAATCTGGGTTCTGTAGTAATGGATGAAATAAAGCGAATGAATGTGAAGAGGCTTGCTATTGATTCAACATCTATAATCGGATTGACTATTGAAAGCCAATCGCAGATAAGGAAGCTGCTTTACAATATAATAGGGACTATAAAGAGGACTGAATGCACGGCCCTGTTAACTTCTGAGATACCTGAAGGTACAAAGCAGCTGACAAGGTTCGGAGTGGAAGAATTTGTAGTTGATTCTGTGATTGTTCTGAACTACCTGGAGTATGCTGCCGGAGGCGGCCTGGACAGGTCGCTTATTATAAGGAAAATGAGAAGGACAAAGCACGGGAAGGAAGTATACCCTATGGATATTACGCCAAAGGGTATTGTTATAAAGAAAGTGAATGAATAAAGATTGTTTTTATTGCTGCATGATATCCTTTCATTGGCGCATTTTTACCCATCTTACCATTCTGGAAAGCGGATACATCCCATCGTGCGGAGAGCCGATTGCAAAGTAGCCCATCTTCCCAAGCTGGGTTACCCTGTCAACGCCCCTCAAAGTCAAAGACTCCCTCAAATCTACCGCCCTGCTATAGGGCTCAATTGCGACAACCTGCGTTTCTGGTCCCATATGCGCAAGCGATTCCGTCAGATCTTTTACAGGCACTATGAATATCGTTCTCCCCAGAGGATGCGTGGGGAAATCCTCTATCTTCTCTGCCACGATTATTGTCCATTCCGTCTTTGTGGAAGTGTGAACCTTGTGGCCCCTGAATTTCGAATATATCCTAGCATTGGTTATGTTTGCATGGAACCTTGGGTCAGCATATCCTTTCGGAAGCCTTGTATTCTCCTCCTCGAGGCTTTTGGCAAGGGCTTCTGCATACCTTTCAGCGTCGCCTTCCACAAAGGCAATCTGCGGGCTGAAGCAGGCCTCTTGGTCAAAAAGCGTAAGATCATGGGCCGCATTTATCGTGGCCTTCTCCAATTCCTGGAACGTTTCCCTTCCTATGAGGTGCATGCCCCTTCTCGGGCCGAACTCGAGGAGTTCCACACCCTGTGGAGTGCTCCTCCTTGTCTCCTCTATGGTGTCATGCCCTCCCCATACTGATATAACATTTGAAAAAGACACTATTTTGCTAAATATCTCCTGGTTTGTATGCGGCCAATATAGAGCGGATGTTGATTGGGTTATCGGGTGTTCCGGATCGATGTCATAGAAGGACTGAACGAAATAGGACGGTGTTATGACATCCCTGTTAGACATCTTTATGATGTTCACATTCTTTGTCAGGCTGCCCCTCAGGATGCTGGTTATCGAGACAGCGGGGACATTGCCTGCAAGTATGTGCAGCATCTTCCCTCTTGGCTGGCAGTGCACGGAGGACTCGGCTCTAGTAATCCATTCATCTAACAGCCTTTTGTCGCCAATGTCGCTCTGAACAGTTGCTTCAAGGTATTCTTTGGTTAGCATCCAGCATATCTGCTTCATCCCGAGCTCCACCATCTCCTTGGAATATCCTGTGACAGCGCATGTAAGGTCAACTAGCTCCTCTCTTTTCTCATAAGTAATCGATCCCCAGAGCTTCCCGACCTTTGAATAGAAATTTATGATTTCATCTATGCTGAGCTCATGCATGGCCTTTGTCTCTCCTTTACTAATTTTTTGTATATCACTCTCGGTTATCTCGGGGAGACAGATTTTTGTTCTTTTTTCCTTAGGGCCGAACTCTAGGACTTGCTGCTCACCGGTCTTCTGTTCACCGCAGATTACAAAAGGTACTTTCTCCATCTCATCACTTCCTTGTTATAATGTCCATGAATTGCTCCAGCCTGATCGCGCAGCCTCTTGCGCCAAGCTTGCTGCCCCTGCCTCTGTGCTCAACTATCTGCCCCGACCTTCCACACTCGCACTTCTTCTTGTTCCAGACAGCTCCCATATCGCCGGTAGCAACTATTGCGGGATATGAGTTCACGAAGCTTGACATAAGGACAAGCAACCCTTCCTCGCCTTCGCCAACCTCTGCGCTCATGTCGGCTGGGTCGCGCGCAGAAACGTGGATCCATGGAGGAACATGCTTGCTGTGATATTGGCATTCCAATATCATGGTGTATATGTCTGTGAGGCCGAGGCCATCGCGTAATTGGTCTTCCCTGACATGGAATGCCTTCGACACTCTTTCGTTGAATTCCTTTTTTGTGACCTCTCCTGCCACTGTTTTCCATCCTCCCGTGGTTATTAGCAAGCTGTCTTTGTCCAATTTTATATCGAGTCCGTGCCTTTCTATGTATTCTACAAAATGCATGAAAACAAACGGTGGTCCATACATGTGCACTGGCCTTGAATGGGTGGTGGTTATTGCTTTTATCGCCTTTTCTGTCTCAACCTTGCCGCTCTTGACTGCATAAATGATGTCGTCGCTGCTGAATTTCAGCCCATCTCTAAGGACATGCGTCATGCCTCTGACAAGGCCTGTATCGGACTCTTCGGGCGAAGGCGTAAGCATGCATACAAAACCGTGCGTCAGCCCGGCGTCCTTGAAAAAATGCACTCCTGTCTCTGACGTCCTCTTTAGCGTAATGGCGTCAAGGGCATACTGGCATGGCTTTTTGGAGGTGGTGGAGCTTGTGGTGGCAACCAATACTATCTTATCCTGAGGCACGCTCATTATGAGCTTTTCCGTGCCCCTAAAGGCGTCTGACGGTATAGGCTGTATTTTCACAAGGTCATCAAGAGTTTTTATGTCCTCAGGCTTGAGGCTGTAAAGCTCGCAATATTTCCTGTATTCCGGGCAGTTCTTGTAGTGATGCTCGAATATCTGCCTGAATGACTTTAGCTTGGATTCTTCCGCCTCTTTTTCCGGCATCCTGAACGGAGCCGGATGCTGCAGCATTTTGTCAATTTCCCATTCCATACTCTTACCTCCTGAAAAGAGTCATTGCGAAGGACTCGTTCATGTAGAAATACTCATGATTAGGCTTTTTAACTCCTTCCCCAGAGACATAAATTACCAAGAACGGTCTTTCCTTGAGGAAGGCTTTCATGCTGTCCCTTTCCTTCTCTATGTTCGATCCCAGCGTCATGAGCCTTATTGCGCACTCCACCCCCAATCCGAAATCTGGCTTTTTCCCTATAGAAGACAGCGTTGTCTTGACCGATTCTATCATATCCTTTCCCGTGATGGAGACTGTGAAGATGTCGCCTCTGCGCATCTTGGACATGGAGAGCATGGAATCGCTCATTACCAGACCGAACGCCCTCAAAAGCAGCCTGTCGCCCTGGAACATCCCACAGGGGAAATAAGGGAATCGCTTTGAGTAGTATTTGCCGTCAAACAGAAGATCTACAGGCTTTTTCAGGAGCCTTGAAAACTCTGCCGGAGCCGCCTGGCCGTTTATCTTGCTTACTATCTGGTTGTTTTTGCTGATTTCTGTTATATCAAATTTTGTGTTTGCCTTGGCTCCGTTGCCGAAATCTGAATCGGAATTCATGTCCGATCTTATTCCCAAGCATACGACAGCATTCGTCAGAATCTCTGCGCCGCAGAATTGGTAATTTTTGCCCATCTTGAGGTTGTCTATTGTTGAGCCGTGTATCATGCCGAAGTCGGGCAGCTCCTCTACTATCTGGTCCAGAACATCCTCCTCCCTTCCCACGCTTTTCTGCATCAGGAACTGCGATATTTTCATTCCACCTTTGACAAGTTTCGTAATTGTTCCTGATTTTATTACCCCTCCTTCCATCCCCGGCATCTTTGGTATCTCCATTCCTGAAATGAAGCTGAAAATAAAACCGTTTTTCCATTTGCTGTTCTTTAGCCCTTCCTTAATTTGTTTTGCACACTTCAATCCTGCTTTTTCAGGATTCCTCTTTGTGTTGTGGCCGATTCCAACAACAACATCCATATTTGGATAATCCACAGCAAGCGCTGTTACCCCGCGTGTGTAGCATCCGTCCTGATTTATGAAACCGGCTACTGTGCCTCCAACCAGCAGAGCGTTTTTGAATTCTAATGTTAAATGAGAGAGTATGTCCTTGAATTCATCTTTGTAGTCTATTGTCGCAAAAAGCAGAATGAATTTAGGGTCAGGAGCTCCTTTCTTTATTTTTGACCAAAGCTCGGCTGCCGCCTCCATTCCTTTCCACCGCCTGCTTGTCGCTACACATACCTTCAGGTCCCTCATTTCTGTCTACCTATGATTTCCTTTATTGTCCTCTTGCTGTTTTCTATCTCCACTTCCACAAGCCCCCTGTTAACGAGGGATGGTATCACTACAAGCAGGGCTGTGAACTGGTCTAAAAAGGTCATTATGATCTCATAATCGCCAAGTTCAAAGTATAGCCTTTTCAGGCCGTAAACATAGAAGTCCTCTATAACCGGGAATAGCTTGTGCGAGCTGTCCATTATCAGCTTCCAGAGAACAAGGTTCTTCAGTTTCGTGCCTCTTCCAGGAGTGATTGTTCCTGTCTGGCGGCCTGTCAAAAGGCATGCCTGCACGTCTTCCATCTTCAGGAGGTCCTCAAGAACCGCCCTTAT
>JBGPBG010000049.1:0-6101 GCA_041481105.1 Candidatus Aenigmatarchaeota archaeon | reverse complement strand
CATGAGGCAAACTACAAGCATGCAATCGAAACTGACGTTATGAGATGGTGCTTTAATGAGATAGCTGACAGAGACGCAATCCTTGTATTGAATTATCAAAAAAATGGAATACCGGGCCATTTAGGGACTTCAGTTCTGATGGAAATAGCCCTTGCTTTCTATCTTAAGAAAAAGATATTCCTTCTAAACCATCCGTCTGATGTAAAGAAAGAGAAATCCACACATGAAGTCTTGTTAATGCACCCGATAATATTGAATGGGGATTTGAGTAAACTGAAATAGCTAATGCCGGAGATAATACTCCTCCAGCATCGAGCAGTTCTTTCTGAACCAGAAAAGGGTCAATTCGGTATTCTGCAGGTAATCCAGGACGTTATTCAGCGCATACGCAAAGATAGGTTCCACCCATTCCGGATAGTCAAGAACATGCCCGTAAACAGCTTTCACGAATTCCCTCCTTGTTTCTGACATATGTGGAATGAATTCGCATGAGATAGCCAGCGCGAATTTATCAATATTGTTAAAACCATCTCCATACATGTTTCCACCTGAGCTAATTCCCAGAAAGCTTTAAATCACCATTCCAATTTTTAACTATGTTCGGCTACCTTGAGATAATCAGGCCCAAGAACTGCCTGATGGCTGCTTTTGCCGTCCTGATAGGAAGCTTCCTCTACCTGAAGCTTGACCTGCCTCTGGTTTGGCAGCCTGTCGCTTTTGCAATGGGAGCCGCCTTCCTGATAACAGGAGCGGGCAACGCGATAAACGATTACTTTGACGTGGAGGCGGACAGGCTGAACAGGCCGGACAGGCCCATACCCTTAGGAAAGGTTTCTATAAAGGGAGCGCTTGTCTACTCGATAATACTCTTCATTGCAGGAATCCTGCTCGCAGCATTCACCACCAACCTCGCATTCGGGATAGCAATCCTCAACTCAGTCTTACTTTTCATCTACTCGTGGAGCCTGCAGCACAAGACCTTCTTCGGCAACTTCACAGTGGCATACCTTACAGGCTCCACATTCCTTTTCGGTGGGGCTGCTGTCGGGAACATCCAGCTTCCCCTGCTTTTCGGCCTGCTGGCAGCACTTGCTACATTCTCCAGGGAGATAGTGAAGGACATAGAGGACATAGAAGGCGACAGCAAGACGTTCATAAAAAAATATTCATACGTCAAGAAAAAGATAATGGAAAGGTTCACGGTCACAGACCAGGGCGTGATACTCAAGTACAAAAAGAAGGCAGGCCTTGTCACCTCGGCAGTCTCCCTGCTGGTCGCAATAGCGCTTTCGCCAACCCCTTACCTTCTCGGGCTTGTAGGTTTCTGGTATCTGATTCTCGTTATCCCGACTGACGTGGTCTTCCTGCTTTCCGTATCGGAATCAGCCAGGGCGGAAAAAACCCAGGATTTCGCAAGGATAAGCAGGCTGATAAAATACGGGTACTTCCTGGGGCTGCTCGCCTTCCTGGCCGGGATTCTGATAATCTAAATAAAATCAGCCATTCTCTTTTCATATTTAGCTATTATCGCATCACCAATTTTAGTAATTTCTTCCCAGTCTAGCGGTTGTTTAAGCCAGAAATAATTTACTATCTTGCAATCAAACGCTTTCCCGCTTTTTATAGCCGAATCAAATATACCAGCAAACGGAGGATAATACACTGGACTGCAAGAACGTCCCCGACCTGCTGCATCCCCCTTAACGACAATAATGCCCTGAAGTAAGTTGCTGTCATATAACAAATCATTGGCCATGTTTATTAGAGGGCAGTAAACAATTTAAGATATAAAGACAATGGGCCCGTAGTTCAACGGATTCAAGAAAGAAGGTGACAAGAGTCACCTTCCGACGGATAGAATGCGGGATTGCGGATCCTGTGATCTGGGTTCAATTCCCAGCGGGCTCATCCATGACCCATCTTTTGCAAAAAAGGTAGGCATTACCCCAGAAAACTCTCACTTTTTTTCTAAAAGCTTACGCAGATGAGTAAGTTGCCATTCTATTTCTGATGTCATTGGATTTGCACCGCTTTCAGACTGAGGTAAGAAGCTCACGGCTTTACATGCATATTCTGCAGCATGAATTGCATGGCTGGCAACATGCGCTGTTGCTGCTGCGTGCCCTGCTGATCTTGCTGCAGCAATTGCTGATTCGTTATCTGCATTACGTGCAGCCGCATGTGCGGCAGAAGCCGCCTTACGGGCTTTAATCACGGATATTTCACCATCAATCCATGCACGTCCCGCTTCAATGGCGTGTCTTGGTCTTTCGTCATCTAAAAGGCTTTCTTCAAACAAATGGAGCACATGTTCAGCACAATCTGCTGCCCACAACGCAATTATTCTATGAGCTTTTTTATCTCCCAGCAACCCGATCAATAATTTATTGTCCCTCCATCCCTGCGCATCAAACCCTTTCTTGTTCATATCACCTTGTTCGGAATTACGGCTCATATGCTTTCTGGAACATATATGAGAAGCGCTATGGTTTCTTAAATATGACAGCCAATTATGGGAAGATAAGCGGAACATATTGTTTTGTTTACAGCGGGCTCATTCCCCAAGAATCAACTCAACCTCTTCCTTCGTGAAATTCACCGAGAACTGGGAATGTGTTTCCACAGGCTTTTCTTTTTTGAGGATTATCCTCATGTACGGAAGATAATCCCTCTTCACAGCCCTTTTTGAGACGTGGGCTGCCTCTCCAATCTTTTTGCACAGGCTGCCCATCTCAGCCCTCTTGCCCTTCGTCCTTCCCATCATAATTATCTTCTGGGGGGCCTGGTACATCATGAAACCGTGGTGCGGCGCATGGGATTCCCCTTTAACAACGGAAATCCCCGATATCAAATCGGTCATTATTGCCTTGAACCTCCAGTTCTGCTGCACGGCAGTGCGGCTCCTGAACATGTCCGCCTTGGAGAGCAGGTCATATGCCTCTGCGAGCTTTTCCACGGGGAATTCCATGGGTATGTTGTTCTCAATCCACCAGAAGACCTCATCCGGGTCCTTGTCCACGCTCTGGATAGCTTTCCTGGACGCATTGATGCTTCTTGATTTGAAGACCGTGGGGAGAATTTCAAATATGGAGGATTCGCGTTCCCTGTATCCGAGTATCTCAAGGTCATTCTCAGAAATCTCCTTCTTGCCCTGCGCGACTGTCTGGAGGTCGCTTATTGCGGAGCGAAGGTCTCCCTGGGACCACCTCGCAAGGTCCTTCAGCACGGTCCCCCTGACAGAGATTCCCTCCTTCTCGGATATCTCCCTGAGCCTTTTCTCTATGGAAGCTGAGTGAACTTTCGAGAACTTGACCATCTTCACGTAAGGCCTGAGCGGCCTGAGCTTTACAGCCCACGGATCATTGGCTATCAGGAAGACCGGATACAGGGACTGTTTTATTACCTTTGTTATTGCGGAAACCGCGCCCTTGTCATTCCCGGAAATCCCGTCAACCTCGTCCATCAGGATTATCTTTCCCTTGTGGAACAGGGATTTTGTGCGCGAGGCGTCATCAAAGAAACCAGCTATGGCCTCCGCATTCCTTACGTCAGAGGCGTTCAGCTGGAGGAGAAGCAGGCCACGTTCCCGGGCAAGCGTCTCCACAAGGAGCGTCTTGCCCGTCCCGGCAGCGCCCGTGAGCATGAGAGCCTTTCCCGGCTCAAAAGAATCCACAAAAGCCAGTGCCTCGGCTATCGCTTTCTGCTGGCTTGCTATTCCCGAAACCGTGAGAGGCTTATGCTTCTCAGCCCAAAGGGTTTTCATAAGATATTCATGGAGGGGGGATTTTTATGCATAATTCACGTGTGGGAAAAAAGTGTCACTGTTACTACCGAAAAGTATATAAATATACCAATTATAAAGAGTATCAGGTGATAAGATGGGAATTAAAAGCATAAAAACTGGGGTGGCGGCAATAAAAGCATACAACTGGGCAGCGGATACCTACTGCTCTTTAATGGACAAGATTTTTGGAAAACCGATAGGCATGGAGATAGATTGTCCGGCCAGATTTATGTATCCTCAGATTTTTTCAGGAGAAGAAACCGTTATTGGCAAGTGCCCTTACGGGGAAGTGAAAGGGGAATAAAGTTCAACCTTTGGTAATCTGCACAACGGGCTTCCCTCCAGAAACTCCTGTGTTCTCTATGACCAGCCTGTGCTGGCCTTTTCCAAGGATTATGTCGCCTGCTATATCTATGTTAGTATATTTCAGAAGCAGCGTGATAGGATAAAGCCCCCCCAGAGGGAAGGCGAATGAGGGCGAGATTTGCGAGAGGAACCTTCCAGTCTCGATAAGGGAAATCCGATTCTCTATAGCGTGCCAGTCTCCCTGCGTAGTTGTCAAGTAAACCCTGCTGCTGTTAAGCTCCTGCTCAATCTCTATGAAGTGCGAATCAGAACCGCTTCCTACAACAAGCTTTTCTCCATTCTTGGCAGCAAGCCCGTTCAGAAAGCCGCCGGAATACGAGGCAAGATAGAAGTGTGGAGGATTTGAATACTCCCCGGAGATTCCGGAGGATGGCAGCTCCCCGACACCCGGAATGTAAACGGTATTGACTGTGTTGTTTATGTTCACCCTGACGGAGAGGACATAGGCTGAGGCGTTCGGAACAGTAAGAAAAATAGTAAGCAGAATTGTAACCAAAAGGAATTTTTGCATAATAATATTTTGGCGGCCGTAAATAAAAGCTACCACACCATGACCCTCACTGTCACAAGCTGTCCTGTCTCTTGGATAAGCGAGCGCGTCTCCCTCACATACGTGTTTGTGTATTGGGGAGGCTGAGGACCGTAAGTGCTTGTGACACCCGAATCTATCTCTATCCTCACGTTCCTTGTTATCCCGAGGGACTGCCTGAACTGGCTGTAATCCATTCCGAGAAGCTGGTCCATCCTTGACTGGGAAACCGTGCGCGTTTTCTCCGAAGCCATGGGAAGAGAGGCATTGGCATCTGCGGTGTCCAGGATGGAATTGCAGGCAGGAGATTCGCTCACATTCGCGAAAGTCATGAGGAAATCATTGTCGCCCTGCTCAACATCAGCCTCGAAGTACAATCTGTTCCCCTGGAACATGCAGGATAGGGGAAGCCCTGAATCCATAATCCGTGTGGAGTTCTTTGTCCCTTCAGGCCATGAGAAATCAAGATACATGACGGCTAAACCAGCGGCGGAGGAAGTGTATCTCACAGGGACTTTCCAGGAATCCACAGTCAGGTAGTCAAGCACTTTGCTGTTCACTGTATCGAGGGAGAGTCCAATGGCATTGGAATCGGTTTCGAAAAGCCCCCAATAGTAGGCCATTCCTATTCCAATAAATACCAGAAAGACAGAAACCGCTACAGCCCAGTCCACATTCATGCATTATTTTTTGCTTTTCTTCGTTATAAGTCTTGGAAAAGATATTCTCCGGAAAACGGACTTAATTCCCATTCTCCTTGGATAGATTTTGCGGTTCAAGGTCGGAGGTTTCATCCAGGCGAGCCACAAGCCAAGGACAAGGAAGACGAGGAAGACCCTCCAGAAGTAGTCATGTGTGAACATGGCGAACTGGGCGCTCGTGACCCTTTCTGTCAGAACCACACCCAATATCCTTGCCTGATTTCCCATCCATAAAACAGGGACGCCCAGGCCCAGGCCAATGAGCCTTTTTTCCAGGCTCACAGCTGGAACTGCGAAAATCAGCGCGAACAGGAAGAGGACGGATTTCCATGCAGTGCAGTCTTCAGTCAGATAGAATGTAAAGGGATTCTGGGTTCCCACAGTCACATACGCTCCTTCCTGCTGGACAGTGTAGCCCATGGCCCGTAAAATTCCAGATGAAACGAAAGCATCAAGCTGCTGCAGGGGGGCAAGGCTGATGCTGAAAATTATAATGAAATAAAGCGGGATGGAGAGAATGAGAACCTTCACAAGGAAAACAAGAGTGTCCCACAGCTTTTCTTGCTGAGCTGTCAAGCTTAATCTGAAAAGCTTCAGCTTTGATTGCTTGCGTTTTCTCCTCATTTATTAATATTTTGTTCCGGGGACTTAAAAGAGGGCTCTTATATTAAAGGCCTGGCATACCTATTTAAGATTTGTTCCCTTTCTGGTTATATGGATG
>JBGPBG010000048.1:0-6112 GCA_041481105.1 Candidatus Aenigmatarchaeota archaeon | reverse complement strand
GTGGATTCCGGAGCCTTCCCCCCGACGCTTAGCGCTATCGCTACGCCCTCCGCATTATACGCTCCGCTGTTCTTTATGTTCGTGGTTATCATGAAAGGCTGCTCGATAAACACGGGACTCACGTCAAACCCGCTTAATTCTAGTCCATAGGCCCCTGTTTCCCCGACAGGGTTATTGGAATAGCTTCCGTTCATAAGTTGGGTCGCATATCCCACAGGGTTTGTAAGGAGCAGGAACGCATCCCCGAAAGTCTTTCCAAGCTGACTGAACATCTTGCTTATTGGTTCGGATATTGTGGTGACAGCTTGGTTAACAGTAGGCCACCACTGACCGAGGAGGGCTGAACCAATGTCTTGGGAGCCGGGGCCTATGCCGTATATTATGGTTGCTCCCCCTAGGAATAAAATTCCTGTTAGGGGCCTCTCTCTTGCAGGAGAGAAGAAACCGCCTATTAGCGCTACTACCCAGAAATATATGAACGTGTACTTCAGGGTGCCTGTTAGCGCCCATCCAAGGGTCCCAAAAAGCGGAAGATCTCCAAGCACACCCGACACCAGAAGCGCGAAAAACATCAGTCCAAGGAACAGCAGCTTGTCAAACATCTCGTAGTATGCGGTCTGGCCCGAGAGCCCGCGTGAAAGTATCTCGCCCAGGTTCTGTCCCTTGCTGGTCTCAGGCATGGGCGGTATCGCAAAGAATGCAAAGGCTATCGCCGCCAGAACATACGAATTGAATATCCCAGCAAAAACAATGAACGGTATGAAATAACATCCAAGGATTCCAAACCTCAGAAGGGACTCAATAAAATCTCCAGGTCGATCTGGAGAATATGTGAGCTTGAGCGCGAAATATCCTCCCAGGCAGGTTATTATGAAGAATGTGTTAAATATGTCACCCATGCTCTTGAACCCGTAGGCGAAGCAGATTATTGCGGCTACCTTGGTTATGCTTCTTATCCATGCAAATCCTGAATGTGCCCCTCCTTTCCCGGCAAAGGGTATCATGTGCCCCCAGCTAAGAGGTCCGCCTTCATGTTCTATCTCGTTTGGTGGTGGTGTCAGGAAAAAAAGCCCCACTGAAAGGAATCCGAAAAAGAACCACATGTTCCCCAGGGAGGCGGCAATCACTGCGCCTATGCCAATAAGGGCGACAATGAATATTACCTTCTTGATAAAATCCTCGCCTGTGTTGGCGAATCTTGCGAGAGCCCTGCCAGACCTCACGCCGCGGATGCCTTTGGGCTTGTATTTGTGATCGATTTCTTTTTTCTGCTCTTCAAGCGCTTGTTTCTTGCTTTCATAATCAGCGGCTGTAGGGTCTAAAGCTGCTATCTCGGCATCAATCCTCTCCATTTCCTCTTTGTGCTTTTTCTTGTCCCCATAAACGTCCTTCTTGGCATCCTTCTTGGATTTTTTGTATTCATCCCTGCTTATTTTCCCCTCGGAAAGCAGCTTTCTCAATCTTTTCTTTTCATTGCCATATGACTCGGCCATCTTATCGGCTTCTTCGACTTTCCAGTAAGGAATAGCCGGACCTCCTGCTGTGGTGTGGCCATAACTCTCTTCCATCTTTTTATCATACAATTCTCTTGGATGGAACGTTCCATGTTCCTTGCATTTCAACACGACATGCCCGTGCTCATCAAAGCTTTCATAAAGCCGTTTGCCGCACCCAGGTTCAGGGCATTTAAAATAAGTCTCCTTGGAAAGGCCTTCCTCTTTCTGCTTTTCACCTCTTATCTTGAGAATCTCGTCAAATTCCTCGTGCTTCTTCTTGATTTCTTCGTCGCGAATTCTTTTTGGCAACTTCGCCATTTCTCTTTCTATCTTTTCAATTGCTTCCCTGCGCTTTGCTTCTATTTGAGAAAAAGATGTACCATGATAGAGTTCTTTCTTTTTGGTTATTTTTTCTTCTTCTTTATTTAGATTTCTAATTTCATCGGCAAGTTTATACAATTGAGGCGCTATTTTTCTATACTCTATTCTGGCCTCTGTATCGCCTTGCCTTGCGCGTTTTAAGTAGTATGTTGCATCTTTCGCCAAATCCCTTCTTAAAGGAATCTGTATCTCATCTCTTTTTACTCTTATTATCGCAAGTTTGTGCGCATCGTCTTCAGAATAACCATCTTCTATAAGTTCTTTCTTTATTTGTTTGGCTTTTTCTATCAAGTGATGACGTTCTAATTCATCAAAACCAGTGAGTTTCTTTTCCTCTTCCTTCTCCGCCAAATCAAGCCACCTATATAACTATTTCTCTCTCGCTCTATAAATTAATGAAGGGATTAAGCCTTCAAGAAAATGAAACTGAAGTCGGCAAAGCCGGCTTCTTCCACGAATCATCTCTCCATCAGTATCCTGACCTCTCCGGAAGGAGATTGAAGGTGCGAAGCGCCTTCCGTCACATGTTCCACCCTCCCGTCCCCGAGAACTTGAGTGTGTTGGAGCCTTCCTGACACCTCATTATACATTAGTGGAACAAATTCCACTAAAAGCTTAAATATTAGTGGAAATAATTACTATTATGTGAGAATATGGACGCAAGCGAGCTTTACAAGTTCAATGAATGGTGGGATACAGGGAATGTAAACGAGAACAACCTCGAAAAATACAAGAGGTACCTATTTAGCAGGATACAGAAGTTTATGGATGACAAGCAGATTATACTCATTACTGGTCTCAGAAGAGTAGGTAAAACCAGGCTCATGTACCAGATTGTGAACCACCTTTTAGAGAAGGGCGCAGACAAAAGAAAGATATTCTTTTTCTCGTTTGACGAGAAAGGTGCTGACCTGAAGGATGTGCTTGAAACATACAAAAGGGAGGTTCTGAGAAAGAATTTCAGGGATGCGGGAAGAGTTTACATGTTTCTGGACGAGATACAGAAGGTTGATGACTGGGAGAACAAGATAAAAGTATATTATGATCTGAACCCGAACATCAAGTTCTTCCTTTCAGGTTCGGCCTCGCTTATCCTCTCAAGGAAGTCCAAGGAAAGTCTGGCTGGCAGGATATACGAATTCGTACTCAAGCCCCTGACTTTTAAGGAATTTCTTGACATCAAGGGAGTTAAAATAAGCTTCAGCGATGCGAAGCTTCTGAACGAAAAGATACTGCCGCACTTTTCGGATTTCCTCATAAAGGCTGGTTTTCCGGAAATAATACAGGAGGAGAATGAGGAGAAAATAAGGAGCTACATAAAGCTTTCCGTTATCGACAGGATAATATACAAAGACGTGCCAAGCCAGTTCGGGAGGACGGACGTAGAGCTGCTGGAGAAGCTTGTTGACATTTTCCTCAAAAATCCCGGATCCGTTCTTAATTTTGATAACCTTGCAAAGGATCTCGGAAGGGATAAGAAAACCCTAATTAACTATGTTTATTACCTGAGATTCTCTTTGCTCCTGAATTTTGTTTCAAACTATAGAATAAGCATTCTGGCTGCCTCAAGGAAAAACAAGAAGATATATCCGGCTGCAAGCTCTCTTGCTTTTGCTTTATATGGAAATTTCTATTCCCAAATAATGGGGAGCATGATGGAAGCGGCATTCTGCCATGAAACTGACGCCAGATACTATTTCAGAAAGGGGAAAAAGGAGATCGACTTCCTCATAATGAGAAAGAACAAAATAATCCCTGTGGAAATAAAATCGGGGGATTATCAGAAAGAGCTTGTAGGTTATGCTTCTGTCATGAATGGATTGGACCTCAAGAAGGGAATAATGCTTACCACGGACAAATTCGGGGAATTCTCAAAAAATGGCATTAAGATTCTGCTTTATCCATTATGGGTTTTTGTTGTTTTTATGGAAGAGATTTTGGCTAATCTCATGGAAAAGGGGGGATAAGATGCACATCTATAACATAGGATACGGCACACATGAAGAAAGCGATTACTTCCAGCTTCACCACAAGCAAAAGTTCAGCAAGAGTGGGTTTGAAAGGATAGTTGCGGTCGCAGTCATAAAAGTTCTCAAAGGCATGAAACCGATGGAAAGAGAAAGAGCGACCTTCCAGAAAATACTTTATGCTGTTGTGGATGAGCTCTCAAAGAGCGGATTCGCAAGGGTCAAATTCGACGCACAATTCGATGTTTTCGGCTGGGCTAGGATCCTGCATGAAAAGGATTGGGATATTGACAGGGATGAACAGCTGAATTTCCTGACAAGAACTGTTTCAAAGGAATTAAAGAAATAACTTATCTTTCCAATAATATGCGAACCTCACCCACGTCCCATCCTCCTGTCCCGGAGAACTTGAGTGTGTTGGAGCCTTCCATCGCTTGGTCTGCTGTGAAGAGGACCGTGTTCGTGCCCTTCTCTATGGTAGGTACATTGAGCTCCTTGTCGTTGAGGCGTATGCTCATGCTCCCCTGCTTTGTTATGCTGTTCACGTCGAGCTCTATCTTCCCCCTGTAGCCCTGGGAGAAAAGGTCAAACTTGTCTTTCGGGAGGGAGAATGTCCTTTCCTTCACGAGATTGTCCGTGGAAAGGAATATCTTGAGGATCACATTCTGAAGAGAGACAGGGTCTCCCTGGACAGACATGGTTATCATGTTGTTCCCGGGGTTTATCCCGGAATTGAAAAGGTCGAACTTTACAGACTCTGAGGATGCTGGAACGGCTGAGAAGACCTGTGCCCCGTTAACCTTCACGGTAAGGCGTCCTGCCCCTGAAGAAGAGAACTCAAGGGCCCCGTTCTTGAAGGTGTCCAAATCCTTTGAGCTGAGCACGAAGGGGAGAAGCTTCATGGTCCCGTAGTCCAGCTTGACGGTGAAGTCGCGAAGGACATAGGCGGTAGAAGCCCAGAAGTATGCGCCCGGTCCGTCAGCAGAGATTTCCAGGCTGTTTATCTCCTTTATGTACTGGCGGTCTATGTGGAGGGTGTAAATCCCCTTTGAGGCTCCGTTCTTGTACAGTTCCAGGCCGTTCCACTTTATTATGAGGTTTCCGTAAGCGGGCGTGGAATCATACACGCGGAATGTTATGGTGGCTTCCCTTGCAAGCGGGACAAAGGCGTTGAGTATCCTAACTTCTTCCTTGTCACTGCTGCCTCCAAGATAGCTGGAGGAGACCTGAATCTGCGGAACGCTCTTGAGCGTCTCCGTATTCACGTCACCCACGCGGAAGCTTCCGAAGGAGACGGAATCCATGTTCTCGCCTGTGAACCCGACTCCTCCGAGGGTGAAGTTCTCTACCTGTGTCACGATCCCTATCCCTCCGGGAGGTATGAGCGCGAAAATCGCCAGAAGCACCGCGATTATAATCACGGCCGCGACCAGAACATAGGCAAAATCATCCACTTCGGCTCGCATGGCAAAACCTTCGATAGACGGCTTTTCTAGCCGTCATTCTTTCTCTTTTTATATTATGTGCAAAAGGAATTAAATATACATTGCAGGTGACGAATATGCAAATCCTGAAGACAGACCTCAGGCACGGGATAATAAAGCTCAAGACCGAGAACCCGGATGACCTGTGGCACCTAGAGAAGATACTGGAGGCCGGAGACTTAGTCACTTCCAGGACTCTCAGGAAGACCACCATAAAGAGGGGGAGCGAGCTGGAACAGGGAGACAAGAAGCCTGTCACGCTCACCATAAGGCTCGAGAAGGTGGAGTACCACAAGGATATTCATGTACTGAGATTGGGCGGGCCCATAACAGGGGGGCCTGAGGATGTGCAGTTAAGCTCGTACCACACGCTTTCCATAGACACGGATTCTGTCCTGACAATCCATAAGGCGAAGTGGAAGCCCTATCACATGGACAGGCTCAAGAAGGCCAGGCAGAGGAGGCCTCTGCTTTTCATATGCTCCCTTGACAGGGAGGAGGCTGATTTCGCGGGACTGAGAGAGTCAGGAATAGAGTGGTCAGGCTCTGTTCGCGCGAAAAAGGTGGGGCAGAAGGTAGGCAAGCAGGAGCGCGGGAGCGAGTACTACCAGGAGATTCTCGGGGTTCTGGAAAAGAGCCAGGGATTCGAGGCGATTGTGCTGGCAGGACCCGGGTTTGAGAAGGATAACCTCCTCAAGTTCATCCAGCAGAAGAATCCGGAGCTCGCGAGGAAAATAATTCTCGAGAAGGTCTCTTCCGCAGGAAGGAGGGGAATCCAGGAGGT
>JBGPBG010000047.1:0-6238 GCA_041481105.1 Candidatus Aenigmatarchaeota archaeon | reverse complement strand
GGGTGGTTGTACATGTATGGCTCAGGCTTCTCCGAGAAGAATGAAACCAGGTACCTCACTTCGAGACCCTTCCTGAGGCAATCCTGAAGCGCGAGAATGGAATCCTTCCCCCCTGAAAAAAGCACCGCTACGCGCATATTCACACATTCCTATTTTGATTTCCCGGCTTTAATATCCAGGCACACCTTGAACACCCTCGGCCCGTAAGGCAGTACCTTCCTCTTATCCAGAACCCTTATGCTCCTTACAGCGTTTTTCGCGGCTTTTTTCACAAGGCTCTCAGCCTCCGAGAAAAGGTCATCCTCGTGCGCATAGGAATAGAAATGGATTATCCCGCCTTTCGGTTTCAAACACATGAAGGCCTCCGGGAGGAACTTGTAGCCCTCCTTCGGAAGGGGCATTATCACGCGGTCGCACTTCCCGTAGAATTGCTTGGAAACTTTCTTAACATCCCCCAGCACAGGCTCCACTTTCTCCTGCACCCTGTTTATCCGCACGTTCTCCCTCATGTATTTCACGGCATCGGTGTTCATCTCTATCGCGTACACTCTCGCGTTCTTCTTTTTTGCAATCATGATTGCATAAGGCCCCACTCCCGCGAAAAAAACCATCACAGTCTCCTTGGGCTTCACTTGGCTCGCGATTCTCTGGCGCTCTGTCGCTTCTCTTGGCGAGAAATATGCTTTCGCGACGTCCAGCCTGTAGATGCACCCGCACTCTTTGTGCTCAGTCTCCGTGCTTTTCCCAACCAGAATCTCCAGCTCCCTTAGCCTGAAAGCCCCTTCGCGTTCGCTAAGCTTCCTGCACACGGTCTTCACGCTGGGATGGACCTTGAGCAGGGCTTTTGCAATAATAAGCTTCTTGGATTCCAGCTCCTCAGGGATCTCTATAATAGCCACATCCCCTATAATATCAAAACCGGTGCGCAGGAAAGCAAGCTTGCTTTCAGGAATCTTCCCTTCCAGCTCCTCTTTAAGGCCCATAGTAGATTTATGGCCGAATTGCATAAATATAAAGCAAGAAATAAAATAATACCTAATTGAAAGTTGGTTGAAGGCGGATTTCGGTTGGAAGTTGCGAAGCAACTTCGGTCTGCAGTTCCGCTTTCTTTCAAAGAATCGAGGTGTATGATATGCTAAGTCTTCTGTCAAAGCTTGTTGAGGCGCCTTCCATATCCGGCTCCGAGCAGAGCATAAGGGATGTGATGCAGAAGGAGCTCAAGCCCTACGTGGATGAAATCAGGGTGGACAAGATAGGGAACCTGATAGCAAGGAAAGGAAAAGGCTCTCCTAAAATACTTCTCGCGGCCCATATGGATGCGCTCGGGCTCATGGTGAAATACATAGACAAGGAGGGCTTCATAAGCTTTGAGACGATAGGAGGCTGGGACGAGCGGGTGCTTCCGGGAATGAAGGTCCGCATCCACGGCTCCAAAGGCCCTGTCACGGGAGTGATAGGCACCAAGCCCATCCACCTGCAGGACAAGGATGAGCAGAAGGTCCCGTTCAAGCTCAAGGAACTGTTCATAGACACAGGGGCGAACAGCAGGGAGGAAGCAGAGAAAGCAGGGATAAGCATAGGGGACTTCATAACCCGCAGCGGAGAGGTAAGCAAGCTTCTGGGCTCGAAAGCCACAGGAGCGGGATTTGACAACAGGGTGGGATGCGCGGTGCTGATAGAAACCATGAAGAGGCTGAAGGGCTTCAAGGGGACTGTTTACGCATGCGGAACAGTGCAGGAAGAGATCGGGCTCATAGGCGTGAGGGGGACGATATTCGGGACAGAGCCGGATGTCGTGCTCGCGCTGGACACGAACATAGCAGGAGACACGCCCGAAGTGAAACCCATAGAATCAAACCTGCAGCTCGGGAAGGGTGTGACACTGGACGTGAAGGACGCGATAAGCATAACCAACCCCAAGGTTAAGAAATGGATTCTGGAGACTGCAAAGCAGAACAAGATGAAGGTGCAGCTGAACGTGATGAGCGGCGGCGCAACAGACGCCTCAATAGCTCCCATGATCCGCGAGGGAGTTCCGTCAGCATGCCTTGCGGTCGCGGTCAGGTACGTGCACACGCCAGTGGAAGTGGTGGACGTGAAGGACATGGAATCCACCGTGAAGCTTGCAGTGGAGTGCGTGAAGAGCGCGGGGAAGTATTTCTAGGATTATTTAGAACACTGCTGCAGAATGAGAAGGATAGCAGGAATGTTATAAGCATGCATTCCCCAGTAATCAACGTATCTTGACAACCTGTTTCTCTTCAGCTTAGGAGCCTCACCTACAGGTGTAAGTAGAGAATCATTTCTATCACTATGCAAAGCTGCTCCCAAATAGAAAGGTGCAGCATCCCAAGGATTCCAATCGCCTTCATAACCCCCAAACTTGATTTTCATGAATACTAATTGCGAACAAAGAAATAAAAGCCTTTAAAGAATGGTGTCAAAAATTAGTAGGAGAAAATATGGAGCTCTCAAGCCCAGCTTTCCAGAACGGAGGGAAGATAGCCCTGAAGCATGTTATGCCAGGGATAGGAGGCCAGAACATCTCCATCCCCCTTGCATGGAAAGACATTCCTGCCGGAACAAAATCCTTTGCGCTCTCTATCGTGGACATCCATCCGGTCGCGAGGGAGTGGGTGCACTGGCTTGTGATAAACATCCCCCCGAATGCGAATTCCATCCCGGAAGGCGCATCCGGTAAAGCCATGCCCAAAGGATGCAGCGAGCTTGTCAATTCTTTCGGCGGGATGGGATACGGAGGCCCGCAGCCTCCAAAAGGGACAGGAGACCATCCCTATGTGGTTACCCTGTACGCGCTTAATGTTGAGAAGCTTCCCCTCAATTTCAGCACATTGCTCGCGGATTTCAAGAAGGCCCTGATAAAGAAGATTGTTGCCACGGCTTCCACAACTGGGAAGTATGGGCGCTAAACAAACCTCACCTGCGCCCTGACAGGTATTATCTCAGGCTGTCCCTGGTACATCTCCACCGTACCCACTATCTGGATTTTGTCCCCGTTCTTTATTCCTGTTATGTTCACACCCGAATAGCTCAGCTGCTCCACATCGCTTTCCCAAATCACAACCCTGATTTTATCTTCAAGATCCTTGAGATTGAAGAATATGTGACCATTCTTGTGAAGGTACAGGTTCGAGACCTCTCCGGTCACGTTCACAACATTTCCCGCAAGATTCCCTGTTATCTCCCCCACATTCACGTTCCGGGAACCTACCTGCAAAACAGCAAAATACAAAACTATTATGCTGAGAACAGAACCAATCAGGCACAATCTTATTATCTTTTTGTCATCCATCTATTTCCCTCCTAGGGGGAAAACCTTCACGTCAGAGTATATAGGTCCTTGTGGCGTGAGCACGCTCTGCTTGAGCTTTATCTCTTTCACATGAACTTCACCAACCTTCACGTCTCTCAAGGAGCTAACTTCACGTGCCAGGATTTCCCCGTTCCTCCCTGACCTTACCCTTGCGATAGTCAGGTGCGGGCTTGGTTCATGCTCATCCCTTCGAAGGAAGGAGAGCTTCTTGTCAAGGGATTGCGCAAGCTTCACGAACTGCTCTCCACCTTCCTTCACACCAGCCCATATAACCCTCATGTACCTTTCGCTCCCGAAATATCCTATCCCATGAAATAAAAGCGTGAACTCGTGGAATTCCTTCACAGCCTCAGAAACCAGTTTCTCTATATGCACATTCTGCTTCTCGTCAACTTCACCGAGGAACTTGAGCGTGAGGTGAAGGTTCTCATGGTCAACAATCTTGAGGTCGAAATCGCCCGAAAGGAGTTTTTCCTGGATAGAAGACAGTCTCTCTATAACATTCTCATTTAGGTCTATTGCAACGAAAAGCCGCATACTATATTCTGGGAATTCGTGAATATAAATCTGATTAAATATGATTCAGGCCTTGGGACACGCACTCTTTATAAAATCTTCAGACAATCTTATTCACGTAAAACATTCCAAGTTCACGCATATTCACATATATAAATGAACATGTGAACTTGGCCACCGAAAAGCTTTTAAACCCCAATTCCAATCTCTAACTTGCCCGCAATTAAAAAAGAAAAAGTGAGTTTGAAAGTGGATTCAAGACGGAAGTTGGCAAGAGCCAACTTCTTTGTGGCTGTTCCACTTTCTTTCCAAACGTGAGAATGAAGGCGTCAAGAGACGCCTTCTGTCTAAGAATCGAGGTGTTTATGAATGGATTATGAGAGACAGCTCAGAAATTTCAACTGGAGTTCCAATCCGTTTACTTTTCAGATAACCCCGAGCATATTTGTCGGATACACAAAAGAGCTTAATGAGATGGTTATAGGCCTCCAGAGTGGGAACAAATTCTCGCTCCTGCTCGGGCCAACCGGCTCGGGAAAGACTACAATGCTCAAATTCCTTGAGCAGAAGTTCCAGGACGCAAAGATAATTTACATTTCAAAGCCGCCCAGGGACGCGAAGGACTGGGTCACTGTTTTTGAGAGAATAACCAAAAAGAGATTCGCAATCCGGAAGAAGAACATAAACCTTTACAACCTGAACGAGCATGTGAAGAAAGCGCTTAAAGGCAAGAAGCTCCTCCTTTTTGTTGACGAGTGCCATGAGGCTTCTACCGAGAGCTTGGAATGGCTAAGATCGCTCACAGACCATGTGGATTCCCTCTCAGTCGTGCTGGCAGGGCTTCCTGTTTTCGAGTCAACCATGAAAAGCAACCTCGAGACCTTCATGAGAAGGGTGGGGACGAAAATAGAACTGGGAAACCTTTCCAAGTCCGAGACAAGGGAGCTCATAAAAAGGCGCATAGAACTTGCGGGAGGGGATGACGTGAGGCCCTTCTCGCACAACATAATAGATTACGTTTATGACAGGACAGGAGGCTTCCCTCGTGAAGTAATCCGCGTGTGCAACGAGCTCAGCCTCAAGGCAATGGAAAAGCAGATAACAACAATAGATACAGACTTCCTAGCCGAGACAGATGCTCCGGAAGCGCGCCTCTCTTCGGACAGGATAGCCAGCCTTCCCGAGAGGCAGAAGCTGATTATCGAGACACTGGCCAAGCACGGGGAGCTCACTCCGGCCCAGATAATCTCGAAGCTTGAGATTGAGGAATACAAGGACAGGGAGAATGGCGTGCGTTCTGTGAACAACGTCCTGCGCAGGCTCATGAAGGAAAAGCTTGTGGAGCGCAGGAAATCAGGGAAGGCCTACGTGTATAAGGTTTCAGACCGTTTCCAAACCCTCTTGGTCCAGGCGTGATTCGTGGAAAGAAGGTGTCCTAGTGACACCTTCAATCTCAAATCCGCCTGGGCCCTCTCCCACATTCTTGGAAGGAAGTCGGCAAAGCCGACTTCAAACTATTTCTTTTCTTTGATTCTGTAAAGCACAGCAAAACCAAAGCCTATTATCGCTATGAAAAATCCGAGATAGAACAGTGCCGCAAATACCGGCGACCACGCGAATGCGAGGGCAGCGCCAATCGCCCCTATAACAAATCCCAGAATAATCAAGAACAGGCTGAGCTTCTCCCAGGAATCGCCTTCCATGGTTAATATTATATTCTGGCCGATAAATAGCCGTTTATTTTCGAGAATCTGGGAGAAACTAACCTTTAAATATGTTAATTCCAATATTATCAACAAGCCGATGGCCTTATAATTATAATTGGGAGGTTTTTGTTATGGAGGATAAAGAGAGGATAAGAAGCAAGAAACTCATAGGAAAGGTACTGATTTCTGAGGAGAGCGGAAAGAAATTCGGAACCATAGGGGACATAGATTACGTGGCTGAATCAGGAGAGCTCATAAACCTTGTCCTCGTGGAGACAACTCCGCACTCATCCGGCCTGAACCTTCAGCAGGATGAGAAGGGAAGGTTTCTGGTCCCGTTCTCAGCAGTCAAGTCCGTTGGGGACTTCGTGATTGTTTCAGAAAAGGATATCATGTAGAATAATTCGGGGTTTCAGCCCCGGAAATTTCTTATTCTGATTATTTTATCCTTGCCACTCCGGAATCTATCGCGGCCTTTTTCACGGCTTCCGCAATCGCTTTCGCCACGCGGGCGTCAAAGACATCCGGGATGATTTTTTCAGGGGAGGGCCTTTCTACCAGCCCTGCCAAAGCCCTTGCAGCAGCCATCTTCATCTCCTCATTTATGTCTCTCGCCCTGGAATCAAGCGCGCCCCTGAATATTCCTGGGAAAACAAGAACATTGTTTATCTGGTTCGGGAAG
>JBGPBG010000046.1:0-6402 GCA_041481105.1 Candidatus Aenigmatarchaeota archaeon | reverse complement strand
CTTATGAAAGCCATCGCCCTCATATCGGCTGTCATTTTTATAGGCCTTACTCTTGCTGTGACCGTGATTGTTTACAATGCAGGCATGCCAGTGGTTTTGAGGATGCAGCATGCTGCCGCTATTGAGAAGATGAAAGGCGTTTTCTCAGAGATGGACAAGATAATAGAGGATGTGGCTTCCGAGGGGAATGGCTCAAAAAGAACCGTTGACCTGAGGTTTGATATAGGCACTTTCGCTGTGAATGGGAGCTCAGACAAACTACACTGGGATTTTGATTCAGAGAGCATGATTGCATCCCCCAGAACGAGTGTGGGCTTCGGGAACGTGGTTTTCGGCTCAAAACTGGAGACAAGCGCATATGAAGGGAACTATCAGGGAACCCAGGCGTACATACTTGAGAACGAGCATATTAGAGCATATTTCCGGAAAATAGGCTCGCCTTCCAGCCCCCAAGCATATAACACAAACCAACTGCTGCTTGCAATATACCAGAAAGACCTTAACCAGTGGATGCCCTTCCAGTCAATGGAGGTAAGCCTGGACAACTCTGCAGGTTCGGAAACAGGCACCGGTTATACTGTTTTGGAGAAAACAGGCACAGATTTGCCCTATGCAACAGTTTCCGCATACATGGGTTCTGCCTATGCGAATTATTTCCTCAATTTTACCTTGGAATCAGGGGCAGATTTCCTTACAATAGAAGGGAGCCAGGCATGAGGAAAGCAGTCTCACCCTTGCTATCCACAATCCTTGTGATAGCAATAATAGTTATAATAGCCGGGATTATAGGCCCATGGGCATTAAACTTCTCAAACAGGCAGGTGAACAATACAGGAAGCAATGCAGACAACCAGATAACTTGCCAGAGTACAGCCTATGATTTTGATTCTTCATATGGGAATTCCGGGATTGAGTGGGATTTCACCCAAAGAATCCTCAGGGCAAAAATTATGAATACAGGCTCTATAAACCTGCACAGCTTCTCGTTCCAGATTTACATCCAAGGTATTGGGTACAAATTCTTCTCCACAAAAAACGGGATAACCCCGGACAATCCTCTCAAGCCAGGACAATCTGCCGTGATAGAGGCAAACATAACAGAAGATGTTTCAGGACAGCTTACAGAAGTTAAAATACTCAACGGGGTTTGCAAGACATTTATCTTGACGCAGGAATTTTAATGACTTCCCCCATATTATATTTATGTCCAAAAAAATCCCTCCAGCACCCAGAAAGCAAATCCCTAGGAAAACCCCTAATGAAAATCCCAAGCCTGGTGACAGGGATATGGCTGTCTTCCGGGAGATAAGGGAGATGCAGATGGATATAGAGGCGCTCAAGCGCTCGGTCCTTTCCCAAACAAATATACAGGCGCTTGAAAACGATTTCTACAGGGAGTTCCAGCGGCTCAGCACAGAGGTGAAGGAGAACCTTGAGAAGAACAGGCACGCGGTTGACAGGATGGAAGCCGAAGTGAAATTCCTTAAGGAGGACGTGGCAAGGGTCATCTCGATAGAGGAGGAGATGAAGAGGATAAGCGCGAAATCGCTGGAGAGGGACGTGGAGAGCCTCAAGGCGAGAAGCCAGTGGCTGGAAACCCACATGAAAGGCTTTGACATTGATCCCCTGATAGAGAAAATCCAGGAGATGGATGACAAGATAAAGATAATGAAGGCTTCGCAGCCGCTGATAATAGAATAATGGAGAGCGAGGAAATGAACAGTGCCATAATCGCGTTCATAATTGGCGTGATAATAGGTTACATTGTGGGGCTTTACCTTCCGATACCGGGAATAAGATAACGTCTTGCCGAACATGAGACTGAATTTGACTTCAGTCAATTCCCTGCCGATTGCGAGTTTGACGTTGTCATCAGACAACGTCTTGCCACATCACGACCTCTTTTTTGGTTTTAACGGATTTAAGCACTTCCATCCCTACCTGCTCCAGCTCCTGCTGCGAGATTTGCTTGCCCCCGAGCCCCATTATGAAATCGCTCACAGGGATTTTCCTCTCGTAAAGGGCATCCCTTATCTCCGGATAAACAATCCCTCCATAGCCTGGGGAGAGGTTCTGGTCTATCACACCAACCGCTTCCACTCTTTGCAGAGCCTTCCTTATCTCTTCCCTTGGGTAAGGCCTGTACACCCTTATTTTCACGAGCCCGATTGGGATACCCTTCGAGCGCAGGCTCTTGACAGCAGCCTTCGCGATGGAGCTGTTCGCTCCCATGCTCACAAGGGCCGCCTGGGCGCCCTGCATCATGAACTCCTCCACAAATCCGTATTCCCTTCCGAACTTCCTTGCCCACTCTTTCTGGACTTCCTTTATCACGACCATGGCATTTTTCTGGGCAAGGTAAACCTGGGAGCGGAAGTAGGGATACTCTTTCATGACCCCTATTCCCGTGGCCATTGGCTTCTTGGGGTCAAGGAAGACCTTCGGTTTGTACTTTGGAAGGAACCTGTCAATCGCTTTCTGTTCAGGTATTTGCGTGGGCTCCCTTGTGCAGGAGAGCACGAAGCCTTCCATGTTCACGAATGCGGGAAGGAGCACGCGCTCATCCTCGCAAATCTTGTACGCCTGAATAACAGTGTCAAGGACCTCCTGATTGTTCTCGCAGAAGAAGATGAGCCAGCCTGAATCCCTCTGGTCAAGGATGTCATTATGATCAGCCCAAAGAGAAATAGGGGCGGATAAGGCGCGCGAGACATTTATCATAACAACTGGAACCCTCATTCCAGAAGCCACGTAAACCATCTCGTGCATGAGCATTAAACCTTGGGAGGAGCTGCCGGAGAAAACCCTAGTTCCTGTGACAGAAGCGGCTATCGCGGCGGAAAGAACACTATGCTCTGATTCCACCGGAAGGAACTCCCCCTTCCATTCACCCTTGGATTTCCATTCGGCAAACTTCTCTATAAGCTCTGTCTGGGGAGTAACCGGGAAGTTTGGAACGACCTGGGCACGGGATAGCCGTCCTCCCCACGCAGCCGCAGCATTGCCGTCCAGTAGGGTGGATTTCATAACTAAGTATTCGTTCCGGTTTGATATAAAGATTGGAAAATAAGGATGGTTTATCCCTTAAATCTCTTTCTTCCATATTCTACTCATGGACTGAAGGCGCCAAGAGACGCCTTCCAACTACAACCACGCCAAGGCGAAAGTTATGGGAATACTGGACATATTCAAGAGGAAAAAGGAGCCTGAGAAACCGCCTGAAGAGAAGCCTGCTGAAGTGCACATAGATGAAGTGCATGACTGGGTGAACCAGACCCTCGCGGGAAAGATAAAGGACAGGCATGAAAAGGCGAACGAGCTTTATTCTGAGGTTATGAAGGGGTTCGGGAGGATAAAGGATTCCGCGGATTTGCTTGAGACTGCAAAGTTCGAGAAGGATGAGAAGATAGGCGCTGTCGTGAACATGACAAAGGACCTTTTCGTCAAGAGGGTGCACAACCTCGCGAGCACGCTCCAGGGTTTCAAGGGAAGGTCGGTGGACTTGAAGGTCCTGAACGAGTTCCAGGAAAGCGCGGCAGAGGCTCTTGGTGACATGAGCAGCATAACCCCAAAGCAGGCATACCTGCTTTCCACTTATTTCGCGAAAGAGAGTTCCGGCGTGATAGACAACATAAAGGATACGCAGGAGAAGCTGGCTGTCCTGAAGGAGTTCCTCGCGAGCGAAGGGGAGACCATACAGCTTGCCCACAGCATAAAGTCCAGGAAGGATCAGCAGTCCCTGCTCAAGCTACGGCTCACAACCGTGGAGAAGGAGGAGAGCGGGATAGAGATGCGCATAAGGGAACTTCGGAACAGAACCGAGAAGAATCTTGCCGAGATAGAGGGGATAATCGAGGGCCATGAGTATTCTGAATACAACAAGCTGGTTGAGCAGATCGAAAAGAACAGGAAAAAATCCGCAGCCATAAAGGAAAAGATTACAGAGGAATTCGCCTCAATAGAGAGGCCGCTAAAGAAGCTTGAATACCTTGTTAGCAAGAATTATCCAATCCTGAAAGAACAGGAGCTCATTCTTGATGGCATAATAAACAGGCCTTTCGAGACGCTTGAAAAGGACGAAGAGTCCAAGCTGAAGGAGATACTGCTTCTTGTGAGGAAAGCGAGCGCGGAGGAGAGGATTGTCCTTAAGGACAAGGAGAGGGACAGGATAGATGAGATTATCTCAAAGCTGGATACTGACATAAAGAGCCTCAAGAGCGATTTCCAGGATCTGGAAGACGAGCTGAAGGACTTGGAAAGGGACAGGAACCGCTATGAATGGGTCATGGAGCGGAAGAACCACCTTGAGAATAACATAAAGCGCTCCCTGGAGGAGATAGGTTCCCTGGAAAAGGTCATGGAAGCCTCAGCCCAGGACAAGGAGAACATACGGAAGGAGATGGAACGCCAGAGGCGTGAGCTGGAGGACATAATCTTCAAGACCAGCGGGAAGAAGGTGAGCATAGTGGTTCCGGACGAGAAAGAAACAGCAGACAGTGAAACCCAAAACTGAACTTCTGCCAATATCGTTTATATTCCCATACCCGAAACAATACCCATGATTCAGGAGACAGCAAGGGAAATCCTCCGGAAGGGATATGTTTGTGATAACTGCCTTGGAAGGCAGTTCGCCCAGCTTCTTTCTGGAATGACCAACAGGGAGAGAGGCCATTCTATCCGCACAGCCCTCGCCCTCGAGTACGCGGTAAAGCCTTTCCCCGCTGACAAGGCCAACTTCAGGGGTTTTGATTTTAGGAAAGGAAAGGCCGAAGACAGGAAGCAGAAGACCCAGGACTGCCTCGTGTGCGGGGGGCTTTTTGAAAGCCTCGGGAAATGGGCTGAAGAAGCGGCAAGAAAACTCAAGCCCTTGGAGTACGGGAGTTTTGTAGTCTCCAGCAGTCTCAGCAGGGCGCTCATCCGGAATGAGGAGAACATATGGGAGGACATAGGGATAGAGTATTGCGAGCCGATAAAATCCGAGCTGAACAGGGAACTGGGAAAGCTGGTAGCTGAGAGGACAGGAAAGAAGCCGGATGAGAAGAATCCGGACGTGAGCATAATGCTTGATCTGGAGAGGAACAGGCTGGAAGCGAACGTGAACCCTGTTTTCATTTACGGGAAGTACCAGAAGCTTGTCAGGGGAATACCCCAGACAAAATGGGAGATGTACAAGGAGACCGTGGAAGGCATAATCGCGAAACCATTCATGAGGGAGTCACAGGGAAGAGGTCATTCGCTCCATGCGGCCGGAAGGGAGGATATAGATGTAAGGTGCCTGGACTGGAGGCCTTTCATACTGGAGATACAATCCCCTACAAAGAGAACGCTTCCCCTCAAAAAACTGGAATCGGAAGTAAACCGCACAAGAAAAATAAAGGTCTCGGGGCTGAGGTATTCTGACAGGAAGGAGGTAGTCAGGGTAAAGGAATTAATGCCGGACAAGACCTACAGGGCGGTGGCCTCTTTCGGGAAGCCTGTTTCCGAGAATGAGCTCAGGAGGCTCAGGTCCCTCTCTGCTATTAAGCAGCAGACACCCACGCGCGTGGCGCACAGGAGGGCGGACATGACCAGATCCAAGAGGGTAAAATCCGTGTCCTGGAAGCTCCTCCCGAGAAACAGGGCGGAATTCATTATCAGGTGCCAGGCAGGGCTTTATGTGAAGGAGCTCATTTCAGGGGATAACGGAAGGACCAGGCCATCCTTCTCAGGGATTTTGGGCGTTCCTGTGAAAACGGAGGAGCTTGACGTCGTCAAAATACACCTGCCTTCCGGAGATTCAAAAGCAAAGCAATGATTTAAATAGAAAACATACAATTAACCAGTTATATTGTTATGGTGTGAGTTATGTAAAGATCAGGAAGAGGTTTCAGGACAGGAACAAGAAGGAAATTCAAGAAACCACATAGAGCCAAGTTTACTGTTGAGAGGTACATCAGGGAATTCCACCCGAAGCAGAGGGTAATGATAGATGTGGAGCCTTCCTCGACCAAGAACATCCCGCATTACAGGTACAAGGGGAAGACGGGGACTGTTGTGAGAAAGAGGGGGCAGGCATATATAGTGAGCGTGAAGCTGGGGAACAAGGAGAAGACGCTCATGCTGAGGCCTGAGCATTTAAAGCCGGCAAAATAGATTATTAGAAAGAAGGCGTTTTACGCCTTCCAATCACTGTGATGTTATGAAGATAGAAAATGAGAAATTCATTGCGTGGCCTTTGATAAAGAAGACGCTCGAGAAGAAGGAGAAAGAGAAGGAGAAGGAAAAGGAGCTGACCTACGAGCAGAAGAACGCTCTGGAGCACCTCAGGAAATTCTCAAAAATCTCCGAGAAGACAGCTGCGGAAATGGCTGAGGATCTGGGGAAGATAGAGAGGCTCAAGGAGAAGCACATAGTTTCCATAAT